>JAJYDO010000045.1 GCA_021777355.1 Actinomycetes bacterium
ATTTAGTGTCCCGGCCCTGGGATTAAACGCTGTTATTCCGGTTGTTCCGAGTGGAAAAACCTCAACAACAGTTGTATTTACCTTTACTGCCAATAAGGCAGGCACTTACACCTGGAAGTGCTTGGCACCTTGTGGAAGCGGATCCGACGGCATGAGCGGACCTATGGCCACTATGGGATGGATGGAAGGAAACTTCGTTGTCTCGTAATAGTGAAACAGGCGTAAAAACCGTGATAAAAGGCTTTGGTGCACTATTTTCAATACTGCTTCTAGCAGCTTTATTGACAGCATGTTCAAGTGATCCTTCCACTTCTAATATCCTCACCGCCTCTACGGTGGTGAATCGCACGATGGTTATTCGCTCTGGTACAGAGCCTGGAAAAACCGATTGGCCACAGTTTTCACCTGCTGATATAACAATTCCAGCCGGAGCGACAGTCAAACTGACAATAATCAGCTATGACAACGGCACGGCGCCTCTGCCCACCGGATCACCGTTTGGGCATGTTTGGGGAGGCGACTCCACTTTTGGGCTGGTTCAAGGCGGCACTGAATTGTCTGATGGAAAGCCCTTAACTGAGCTCCCTAATTCGGAAGTCTCGCACACTTTTACTGTTCCGGGTCTCTTGATTAACGTAGTTATTCCTGCGGTTCCAAACGGGGCAACCACTACTACGGTGGTCTACACGTTTCGAGTATTAAAGAGGGGAACATATGAGTGGCTCTGCGCAGCTCCATGTGGAAGTGGCTCGATGGGCATGGGAGGGGCAATGCAAACATTCGGATGGATGAGAGGGCTGGTGAAAGTGGTATGAAACTACTCTTCAATAAGAATCAACATGACATTGACGGTGACTCTGAAAATGCAAACGAAGTATCAAGAAGAAAATTCCTGAAAATAGTTGGAGTGGGTGCGGGTTCTGTTGCTGCAGTTGGAGCCGGAATTGAACTGATTCCCTATAAGGCTTGGGCTGATTCCAACCCAAATGGATGGGGCGGGAACAGCGGAGTAAGCGGCATGAGCGCCGCCACTATGGGCTCCAGTCAAGAAGTCGGAAACCACCAATGGGCAATGGTCATCGACCTTAGAAACTGTGACGGGTGCAAGTCCTGTACCGCTGCCTGTCAAAAAGCTCACTACTTAACAGAAGATCAGACTTGGATCAGAGTATTTGAGATGGGAGACAGCCAAGGCAACACCTATTACATGCCAAGGCCATGCATGCAGTGCGAAAATCCTCCTTGCCTTGACGTGTGCCCAGTTCACGCCACATTCAGGACCGACCAAGGAGTGGTGCTGGTAAACCAGGGGAGATGTATCGGATGCCGTATGTGTATGGCAGCATGCCCCTATCAAGCTCGCTATTTCAACTGGAAGGCCGGAGCGAAATATCCCGACACGGGAGTTGCCCCAACACCTGAGTTCCCGGTTCCACAGAGGCTTGGAACAGCAGGCAAGTGCACTTTTTGCGTGGGGAACTTGAACCACGGCCTAATGAGCGAATGTGCTTCAGCTTGTCCAATGGGCACTATCTATAACGGCGACATGATCACCGATGTGGCAATTAACTCTTTGGGCAATACTGTAAAGCTTTCAAAGTTCCTCTATGAAAACGACGCAGTTGCATACAAAGACGAATACAACACCCATCCGCGTGTCTGGTATATACCTGGTCACGGCCAAAACCTAGACACCAACGCTACGACAGGATAAATGATGACTTCAACACTTGAAAAAAAAGAAATAGAACAAATCACCGCAATCGCGCCCGATCCGAGCTGGGAAAGTGAAGTTCGAGAAGCAGCAATGCGATCTATTGTCACCAAACCCGGAAAAAACTGGTGGATTGCCGTATCCTTGCTCTCACTGGTTGTGGTTGCCGGATTAGGTGCATGGATATACCAATTGAAGCACGGAATGAACTCGGCAGGATATAACGACCAGGCTTTCTGGGCAGTTTACATAGCAGATGTGGTTGCCTTTATCGGAGTTAGCTATGGAGGAGCGGTAGTATCTGCGATCCTTAGACTCTCTGGTCAAAGTTGGCGGGCTCCTCTAACAAGGCTTTCTGAGGGAATGGCCCTTGTAACGGTATTGATCGGAGGAGCTTTCATCTTTCCCCACCTAGGGCGGCCCGAGAGATTTTTAAACATTGTGGCATATCCAAACTTTTCCTCGCCTCTGGTATGGGACTTCATTGCAATTGCGACTTACACGCTGGCAACTGCAATCTTTTTCTACCTTCCTTTAATTCCAGACATGGCCGTCGCCAAGAACTTGGTTGACAAGGGAGGCAAAAGAGCACGCTTATTCTCCATCTTGTCTCTCAACTGGATGGGAACTAAAAAGCAGCGAGCATTGCTTCATCGAGTTTTGACGGTAATTTCACTTATAATAATTCCACTTGCAGTTTCGGTGCACTCGGTTCTGTCTTGGGCATTTGCTCTAACTAGCCGTCCGGGTTGGATGGAATCAGTTTTTCCCCCTTACTTTGTAGTAGCTGCACTTTATTCAGGCACGGCGCTTGTAATTGTCACGATTTATGCCTTTAGAAAAGGTTACAAACTGGAGAGATTTATAACTGATCGCCACTTTGTCAGATTGGGATACATGATGGCAGCTCTTGGTCTTGTATATGCGTACTTAACAGTTGCCGACATGCTAACTGAGGGCTACACCGGAATAACCACAGGCTGGATCCAGGAAACTCTAACCGGGAAATATGCAATTCCCTTTTGGTTCTATGTAATTGCAGGCGAAATTGTCCCTATCGCCCTTGTCGTCATGAAGAAAACGAGAAACGCCAAAGGCATGACTGTTGCCGGTGTATTGGTTGTAATATCTCTATGGATAAAGAGAATCGTAATAATCTTGCCAGCTGCCACTCAGCCTCTAATTTCAGGCCAGTGGGGTTCTTATCACTTCACCTGGGTTTCAATAACGGTGACATTAGCTGGTGTGGCTGCTATTCCACTATTGCTGATGATCCTCTTCCGCTTTATCCCGCTTATGTCAATTGATGAAATGGAAGAAGTCGGACCACTCGGTTCTATTGAACAGATTTCAAAGGAAACTTTAAAAGCGGCTCGTGAAGAGTCCATTCCCGAACCATCCAAGGAGGAGTCAAAGTGAAGAAACTACTGGCATTTCTACTAATCGTAGCTTTATCTATTTTTGGAAGCAGCTTAGCTTTAGCTGCCCCGGCTGCGAGCTTTTCAGTTACCCAGGGAAGCGGAGATTCGCTAAATCTCTCAGGTTCGTGTGGAGTGGGTAACTGCACGTCGGCCACTTTCTATGCGAAGTCAAATCAATTTGCAGGCTCGAATTTTATGCAGATTGGCCAAGCTCAGGCGAATTCAAATGGCAACGCTCAAATTAGTTACACGCCCACTTGGACTGGGAACACACCTTTTAAAGTGGACTTCCTTGGAACAAGCGGAAGCCTAGTAGCCACACAGACTTTTACATTTGACGTTATGAAAGATCCAAGCGGATTTCCACAAAGCGCTATCGAATTTCAAAGACCTCTTGATTCCACCGGGTCCATTTTAGTCAAAGCCTTATTGACCATAGTGGCACTCGTCTGGATCACACTTCTAGGAAGTTTTTTCTTAGTTGTCATTAGAGTTCCAAAGTTATCAAAGCAAGCAAGTGAGGAGAAATAATGCGTATCTCTAAAGTACTTTTGGCATCTGCAGGTCTTGCACTTTCCCTGTCGGCATGTTCTTCGACACCACAGTATTCAACTGTAGCCACAGTCACGGGAAATGCGCCATGGACTACTCAGCCTCCTAAACCTGGGGCTCCAAATGTGGTAATAAAGCTCGACATAAAAGATGTTTCAACTCCAGAAGGCCAAGAACCGGCTTACGTGGGCGCAGGCGGCGTGGGAGCAGCCAGCCTTTTTTCTATCAAAGCTGGAGAGAAAGTCGAAGTGGATGTAAACAATCAGGATTCAATGCCCCATACCTTCACTGTTGATTCGCTCAACTTGCACGCCACAATCAACCCCATGGCAACTTCTTCATTTACCTTCGTGGCCAAAACTGCAGGAACTTACTCCTGGTACTGTGAAGTGCCTTGTGGAAGCTGGGTAATGAGCAACTTAGGTTATATGAAAGGCACTTTCGAGGTCACGGCATGAATACGCTAAAGGCTTCCAAGTGGGTGCGAAATGCCCTTGGCGCCACCTGGATCATAGATGGGCTATTGCAACTCCAGCCCTACATGTTTACAAAGTCCTTTGCTTTGGAGACACTAGCTTCAACTGCTTCCAACCAGCCTTTTATAATCTCTGACCCCATCCAGTATGTAGCAAAAACAATTGCTCCTCATATTGTCATTTGGAATACCCTCTTTGCCCTTATCCAACTTGGAATCGGGATTGGCATCCTGGTGCCAAGACTAACCAAAATAGCGCTCGCCGTATCGTTTCTATGGGTTCTTGGGGTCTGGTGGTTTGGCGAAGGCCTTGGCCAAATAATATCCGGAGGCTCAACATTGCTAAGTGGCGCCCCGGGCGCGGTAGTCATCTATGGGCTTATTGGGTTGCTTGTCTGGCCTACTAACAAACAAAAGGGAGAGTCCGTCGCTTCAATTTCTCCGACAGGAGTGGTTGGCGGCAAAATAATATGGGCATCTCTTTGGTGCGTAGACGGAGTACTGCAGCTGCTCCCGTCCAACCTTTCTAAAAATGCACTCTCGGGCGTATTCTCCTCCGCCTCTTCGGGAGAGCCCTATTTAATAGCGCACGTTAACAATTTTTTTGCCAATCTTATGTCCGGACATGGAATGCCTATCGGACTTGTTCTCGGGATATTACAGATTGCCGTTGGAATAGGAGTATTTGCCAAATCTTACAACACTGCACTTTATTTTGGATCGCTTCTCTCATTGTTCTTTTGGGTTATTGCTCAGGATTTTGGCGGGATACTAACCGGACAGGGAACTGATCCAAATTCAGGCCCACTTTTAGTAATCTTGGCCCTCGCCATTTATAATATGAATGCAGTTCCGAGGTTCTTTTTCCATGCAAGATCTTTACGCCGAAATAAGATTTAACAGTCTTTTTAATTAGGAATGCAAAAACAGTTTATTCTTTAGTACGTAAAAAAGTAGGAATCTCCTGGAATAGCTGTGGCTATACCTTTTGAACATCTCTTAGAATTACTTCTATCGATGTCCCTTGATCCAAAGTGGAGGCCAAGCATAGGGCACCGCCTAAAATCTCTGCTCTTTCTTTCATCCCAACAATTCCAAGACGCGAGGTTTCACGTCCCAAAGTCATCCCTATTCCGTTATCTTTGATGGCTAGGTAAATTTCATGATCTCTTTCTTTGTATTTAAGTGAAACCTTAACTTTGGTGGGATTTGCATGCGCTAGGGCATTTCTAATGGCTTCCTGGCAGATCCGAAAAAGACCTAACTCGACTTCCGGGGAAAATCTACAAGATAGGCCTTCGGCGTTGACTTGAACTTCGACTTTAGTATCGAGGCGGGATATGAAGCCTTGAAGGGCAACTATAAGGCCAAAGTCATCCAACACTGGCGGCCTTAAGTCTTTGGCCAGTGCCCGCAACTCTTCGATTACCTCGATAGCATTAGTCTCGGCTGAGTCCAAGTACTTCGTGAGATTTGCGTCATTGTTTTTTGCTGCGGCCTCTGCTTTTCTCAGCACTTGGGCCAGCCTGACTAAATGCTGAACCGGGACATCGTGAATTTCCTGTGAGATTCTCCGCCTTTCGTCCTCTTGCACTTTCAAAAGTTCTTTGGCATACAAATGCGCAGCTTTCCCGATATTGGTTTCCTCGGTGATGTCATAAAGCACAATCTGGATTGCCGTGTGGTCGTAGTCATTTTCAGGGACTCTCGTCACGGCTACCTGGTAAGTACTCATTTCGCCGTTTTCAACAATTTCAAATCTTGAGTTATTTTTTAAATCATTGAGATTTATTCCGATGTCTCTAAGATTTTTCCCAACAATTCCAGGTCCAAAAAGTTCTTCTGCCTCTCCATTTACGGTGATCAAATAGTGGTCAAGATCTGCCAAAAGGGTGGGTGCCCTATTAGCATCAAATAAAGCCTTATATTTTCTTTCAAGAGAAGCATGTAATATCTCTGCAGCTTCAGCTCTTGATCTCGCGGCTTGTTCTTGATCAATCTTTTGACCCACCGCAAAGGCAATAATAAAAATGAGGCAAAGCTCCACTATGTCCGCCCAAGGCTGTCCTTCGTCATTTGGAAGCAGTAAATCCGGCATCCATAAAATAATCCCCCAGATCGCAGTGAGAACCGCTCCTTTTTTGCCGAACTTGACAGCACCATAACCCACTGGAATCAGAAGAAATCCCACTGTTTCAGAGGCTGGAAATGGACTGACTCGAAGCATTCCGGCCTCGTCTGCTAACAAGTGGCCGCCTGCAACTGCAAGCAGCAGTACTTGAATAATCCAAAAATCCTTGCTTCTAAGGGGCAGCGACAAGTACTTGGATCTTCGAAGAGACTTCACAAACCCTGCGTCTCTCCGTTATTTGTGGCAATACCTTTGTTAACCGCCCAAAGTGCAGCTTCTGTTCTTGAAGTAACGCTTAACTTGTTAAATAGCTCGGTTACATGACCTTCAATCGTCCTAATCCCCACCCCAAGCTCAGATGCGATCTGTTTGTTGGCAAGTCCCCGTGCAAGTCCTCCAAGAACTTCTCGCTCCCTCTTGGTGAGTCCGTCATGGAGCGAATTTTTCCCGGACTGAACATTTTTAGCAAGTGATAACGCCAGCTTATTATCCAATACCGTAGCCCCGGATGCCGCAACCTTGATAGCTCCAGCCAATTCGTCACTGCTTGAGGTCTTTAGGAGATACCCGTTTGCTCCCTGGGCCAGGGCCTCGATCATGTAATCGTGATCGTCATAGGCACTGACAATCAATATGTGACAGTTTGGAAGTGTCTCTCGAAGCTCGCCAATTATGGAGATCCCGCTTCGATCAGGCAGGCGAACATCAATTAGTGCCACATCAAGAAGAAGGTTCTTTGCAAGATCCAAGGCCTCCTTGGCACTTGCTGCTTTGGCGACAACTTCAATGTCATCATGATGCTCCAAAAGCTCACAAATCCCCTCTCTCACTAGCGAGTGATCATCAACCACCATCACCCTTATTACTTCTACTAACTCAGTCATTGCGGCTTTCCCTCCTGGCTTTTACGCCTACAGAGTAACAGTTGCCATACAGAGAAACTACTGAGGAATGCGAACAATTACAACCGTAATAATACGGGTATCTTTTGCGACCGAAGGTTTTCTTTCGGGAAACATGGTGTTGGCTAAGGGGGTCTTTGCTCTATCAAAAACGTTGAAAAAGCACGATATTTATAGATGGAGATTGCTTCCAAGCTTCCTCCAAGTATGTCTAGCCTTAGAAGGAAAACAAAGCATGTCCATTTGTGAAGAGATATTCGGAGCCATAATGCTTCTGGCATTGGTCTCAGTTATCTTTTTGTGGGTGGGCATGCTGGCCTTGACGGCTATTGGTTTGCTCAAAGCAGCACATTCTTCTCGAAAGAACCCCTATTCACTTCGTAATATAGGTATTTTGTTTGATAACAATGACATAAGAGAACTTAGGAAGGCTCTTTCTAAGGTGACTTTGGACGATCATGTCTCAGTTAGTGAAAACTCTAACTTCCTACAGAATATTTGAGACAACCGAAACAGGCATCTCGAGTTCCTTTAACATCTCCAAGTCCTCCTCGGGTGATCTTCCAAGAGTAGTGAGGTAGTTCCCAATAATTAGTCCGTTGGCCCCACTTGTCATCCCAACTGACTGCAAGTCACCTAAGGTGATCTCTCTTCCTCCGCCAAATCGCAGGATAGTCTTAGGCAAAGCCAGTCTGAAAATCCCAACCCATTTAATTGCTTCCTGAGCATCTAGCCTCTTAGAACCTTCCAACTGAGTTCCAGGCCTCGGATTCAAAAAATTGATAGGGACTTCGGTTGGGTCGAGCAGTTGCAGATCGCCAAGCAACTCCACTCTTTGTTCGATAGTTTCCCCCACACCAAGTATCGCACCACAGCAAAGTTTCAGTCCCGCATCTAGGACTGCCTTGCACGTATCCCATCTTTCCTGATACGAGTGAGATGAAGCAATGGTTTGAAAATGGGATTTTGCTGTCTCTAGGTTGTGGTTGTAGCGCAATACGCCAGCCTCTTTTAGTCTCTTGGCATTATCCGTTGTGAGCAAACCTGCACTCACATTAACCTGCAGAGAAGTATTTGACTGAACCAGATCAACCATCGAGACAATGTGATTCATTGCTCTCTCATCCGGTCCGCGAAGCGCATAGACTAAGCAAAACGAAGTTGCTCCATAACTCTCTGCTTCCTTGGCAGCTTTTAATATTTCATCGGCCTGTAAAAAAGAAGTTGGGTAAACGCTGGATTGAGCACTTGCACTTTGGGAGCAAAACGCACAGTTCTCAGGACATGCCCCGGTTTTGGCAGAAACAATACCCTCGATATCTACCTCTTCTCCGCAGCACTTTAGTCTCACTTCGTGAGCCAGCTCAATAATTGATGGAGTCTCTGACATCGGAAAGTGCGCCAGCTGCAAAAGGTCCTCTTCATCTAAGGTCAATCCGTCATCTATTATTTTGGATCTAATTGATTTGAGGAACTCTGAGTAGTCTTTTGTATCTGGCATATGACCGTGAACTTTCTGATTTTTGGGTGGGTGGAGTGAATTTAGCCTTTTTATGCCAAGCGAACCTAGGGTCTTTAGTCCCAAGTCACCAAGAAAACAAGTCACGAGGATTCAGGGAACTTATCGCCATATCGTCTCTGGCCTCCACTATTGGCCTTTGGCAGTTATGCCAGATAGATGACAGCGATCAAAACTTAGAGAAACTTTTTCCAGATGAGATTGAAAAAATAGGATCTATTGGGCTTTATTTAACTTCGGTGTCAACACTTGTAATTGGACGGTAAATATAGTTAAGAGCACTGACGCCGTACACTTGAGAAACCCAGAACAGGCTAACTGAGCCTACGACTTAGGCAATCGAATGGTCCAATAACAGTTTCACCGCCAGCTTGAACTTTGCAATTTTATTCACAGTATCTCGTACATTTGCACAGCAAATTTGAATCTTTCCTAGGCTAGCTATACTCATATATCACTGCACCAACCGATTCTGCTCCTGAACCATAAGTAAAGCACTCGGTCGTCGATGGACAGGTTATTCCGTCAATATTACTCAGACCGGAAAGGTATGCTTCAACTTCCCAAGTTGCGCCGGAATTGTTGGTGCCGATGACTATATAGCCGGTAGTGCTGCTCCAACTTAAAGCAAAACATTCCGCAACGGAGGGGCAAATGTCAACAAGAGCGTTTGTCGTATTGCCTGGCATTGTTTCAATTGTCCAAGTAGCTCCGAAGTAGCTGGTTTCTAGGATTACTTTATTAATTGGAAGTGTTAATTACTTGCGACAATGTAATTTGAAGTGACCGACACCTTCGAAAAGTGTTCGCACGTATGCGCTTTGGGATTGTTAACTTGCCTGTGCTAGGAATCCAAGTTAAACGGCATACTCGATCCCTGTTTAGCCCATTGGTTCCGATTCCTCGAGCAAAGCTAGGAGATTTGAAAAAGCATCATATCCAGGCTTCAATAGCTTGATTACATCGACATTTCCTGTATCGAGCTCCAGATTGGACGCGCTGTCCAAGACTGTTCCCACATTAGTTGAAGCAGATGGTGGCTTTTCGAGATGAATTGGTTCATCGGCAATGGGAATTGGCACCCAAAAAGCGTTAACTTTAACCTTTCTCGATCCTTCCTCAGAAATTCGTGAACGCCAAGTGACTGCTTCATTTTCCGTCTTGGGGGAGAACTTAATTACACCTTGAGCGCTACCTAATGATGTTAACAAGTCCTCCTTTGATCGTCCGCGCCACGTAAAAATGAGGAATGGATCCTCATCCATCATTTCTGCCACTAGATACAGTACGGCGGCAACGTGCTTACATGGGTTACTCCAATCTGGACAAGAGCAGTTGGTGACGAGATCAGAGGGTCTTTCAGGCAATAGCGAGATATTGCACTCTTCAAATACTCTTCCAATGTCTGAAGGCATCTCACCGCTAAAAAGTTTGGCCAAGAACAACACATTCTCTGCCATTTTCACCTCAGCATTTTTCCAGTCCTTCGCGGTCAACTGATGCATTGTAATTGATACCTTGTAAGGCGATCTCTTTGTTCCCTGAACGGACGCCGAAACTGTACCTGGTTTGAACTCAACCTTTAGAACTTGGCCGCTTCTCGCGTAGCTCTTTCCTCTACTGAGTCTCGCTCCGATGCCGAAGGACTCCAGCACATTAATGAACTCCCTCCCCCACCAAGTCTTTCCCATTTCGCCTCTGGGGCTCTTTGGCTTCAAGCCATCAGCTCTGATAGGTTTGCGTGGACTATACCAGCCGTTGTACGAGTCATAGCCGCCCATGTCATACCTCCTGAAGTGCGTCTGCAGACAACTTGACTATTGAAATCAAATCATCGGTGGAGAGTTCTGTTAGCCAACTTTCACCAGATCCAATGACCCGTTTTGAAAGGGCTCTTTTCCCCTCAATAACCTCGTCAATTGTTTCCTCTAGCGTACCCACGCAGATGAACTTTCTTACCTGGACATCTCTCGTCTGGCCTATCCTGTATGCCCGGTCGGAAGCTTGGTCCTCGACAGCCTGGTTCCACCATCTATCGAAGTGAATCACGTGATTTGCCGCAGTCAGATTCAATCCGACGCCCCCCGCTTTGAGACTCGCAACTAGTATGGACGGACCTTTAAAGCCTTGAAAACTTTCAACGATGGAGTCACGCTGCGACTTCGTTACCTTCCCTCTGATAAGAGCAGCAGGCACTCCTTTGATCTCGGAAAAATATTGGGTAAGCATCTCGGCCATCTCGGCATACTGAGAGAACACTAGAGCCCGCTCACCTGTCTCCACGATTTCTTCCACGATTTCTTCTAACCTATCAAGTTTTCCGGATCGTCCGGAAAGAGAGTTTCTCGTTGGTGAAAATAGTGCAGGATGATCACAAATCTGCTTCAGGCGTAACAATGTCTTAAGAATCAAGCCGCGCCTTGTTATTCCGTCAGCGTGCGCAATCAGGTCCATCATGTCGTCAACTACTGACTGATACAAAGAAGCCTGCTCTTTAGTCAAGTTGCAGAAAACTTTCATTTCAATCTTTTCAGGCAGGTCTGAAATTATCTCCTTATCAGTCTTGAGCCTGCGAAGGATTAGAGGTGCGGTGAGGTTCTTTAACTTCTTTGCAGCATTATCATCCCCGTAGCGCTCGATTGGTGTAGAGAACTTGTTCTTGAATGATTCCTTTGCTCCAAGAAATCCAGGATTGAGAAACTCCATTAGGGACCATAGCTCAGTGAGACGGTTCTCAATAGGAGTGCCCGTCAGAGCGACACGCCTATTGGTCTTCAACGACTTAACTGCTTTGAACTGATTAGTCGTCGAGTTCTTGATCGCTTGGGCTTCGTCAAGAACCACTCTGTGCCAAGTTATTTTCTCAAACATCTCCTTGTCTCGGACTGCTAACCCATAAGTGGTGATTACGAGGTCCGCCCCACGAACCGCGGCTCGAAACTTAGCTCCAGATTGCCTCTCTGCGCCATGATGAACAATTAGCTTCAAGGAACCCGCAAACTTCTCCACTTCTCTTTGCCAGTTACCAACCAAGCTCATTGGTGCAATTAGAAGTGTCGGTGGAGTAGATTTTGAAGAAGACTTTACTAGCTCCTTCTCCAATAGCAATAGCGAGATAAGTTGGATAGTCTTTCCAAGACCCATATCATCTGCAAGACACGCTCCGAGACCGAGCCTGTCGAGAAATTTAAGCCATGATAAACCCCTCACCTGATAGGGTCTAAGCTCACCGTCAAGAGTCTTAGGAGGTGATATCTCCTTGAACGAAAAATCAGCTTCACCGCTTAAGAACTCGCCTATTGCTCCTTGGGCATCTACTCCGGTGACGGAAAGGCCAGGAATCGGTTCTGATAGACCTCCGGCAACTTTAAGCATTTCAAGCAATGTCAGGCTCACAGTTGGCCTAGTCTTGATAGCTTTTAGCGCAGCGCTCAGATCTGCTTGACTGAACTCAATCCATTGACCTCTAATCCTGACGAGTGGAGCTTTCAGACGCGCAAGCTCGTGAACCTCAGCTTCCGTAAGAGCTGCTTCTCCTATCGCCAGAACATAGTCAAATTCGGCAAGTCTCTCTTTGGAAAAGTAACCATCGCCTGAATCTTCCTCTTGCTCAAAACCAGACTTATATCTCAATCTCACCCCAAGCCTGCCTTTGCCCGATCCCAACCACGCTGGAGTAAGGACAGGAAATCCGGATTGCTCAAGTATTCCCGAGTACTTCGAGAGAAATTCCTGGACCCCTTTTCTGTCAAGTGACATCGCAGTAGGCCTCTTAACGGACAGCGCTACTTCGAGATCCGGGCAAACTTTGGCTGCTTTCCCAAGATCAGACAAAAATGCTTCAGCAGGGTCTTCCCCTGGCGCCACGATTGCCCCGGCTACCGCTGCACGGTCCCATATCTCCTCTGCCGGAACGAAGAGAGACGGGTCTTCAACCGGCTGAGCCATAAACTCTACTCTCCAACTCTCGTCATCTTCTTCTTCGGAAGGTTCCACTAGCCGAAAGCAGGTCTTAAACTTCTCAGATGGTTTATTGACCGATGCGTTCCATGCCTCAAGCCATCCTAAGACCTTGCCTGATCCATCTTTGAAACCTTTGGGTACTTCCCCATAAAGATCGGAAATAAAACTAGTCCAAAGTTCTGAGTCCTCGAGTGATACTTTCGGTCCCACTTTGGGAAAAGGCAATCGCACAACTGCTAGCCGGCATGCGCCATCTGTCAGCGCGTCCAGTGCCTCGACTACGACAGAACCTCCTAAGAAAACTTTTGAAGCCCCGCTCTGCGCACCCAACGACAACGGCACCTTGTCGGCTAATTTGGCAAGTAATGCAACATCCGCGGGAAAAGGAGAAGCTCCCCACGTAGCCTTGAGCTTCCTTGCACTGCCGGATCGCAACTTTGGAAGCACGCGACCCCTTCCGACCAGGTTGGCTGCCTCGAGAGAAAGCCTAGCTAGGAACTCGACCGAATCAGAAGAAATGAAATGAGTCTCGCGCTTTGAACCAAGGTTGAAAAAAAATCTGAAAGCCTCGCTTCCTTGGACAAGCACTCCTTCAACGGCAAAAGATTCAAAGGACTTAGGTTTTGACTGTTTTTCAAGTACAAGGCTTTTCAACTCAGGGGAACCGACTGGCATGCTGGATATAGATGGGAGAATGAGTTCTTTCTTGGACTTTTTCCCTTTTACTTCCCCTATAGCCTGCAAAACTGCTGACGACTTTACAGAGAATGGATGGTTTATAGCCGGCAAAGTACTCTTAGAGCCGTTGATATCGCTTACTGTAGATTTCCCTGAGTGCTTTGCAATAGAATTACTCCCATATAGGACAGTATCCTCAGCCCAAAGAAAGAAAGTCTCGCTATCCAAAAGAACTGTATGCAATATTTTCACCATTCAATCCTATACTTGGTTTTACATTGATCTTTACCTCCTCCTGCCCTCAAAAAACCATAACCTGGTAGAAAAACACGATCGGTATCAGTCTTGCCTAACTGCACATAAAGTGACTGGTTGACCTGTCATACTTGGTATTTTTTCCCTTCACCTGTCTCTTATAGCTCAAGACTAAATGGCAGGGTGATATTAATGATGGCAAATACGATTTTACGTGTTTAGCCGTGTTTTTTAAAAAAACCCACCATTTCGATGGTGCAAGTTTGGCAATGCACGGAGGCTCGCCTGCCAACTTCGGTCAAGGCTTCCCAAAACTATCTATCCGTAATCGGAGATGGTCCAAGTGTGTACCTCACGACCAAGAGTTCACTTAAAGGACCTTAGCGCCTACAAGTACTTCACGAAAGGCAGGCACCACGCCCAAACCCGACCTCGTTATGATATCGGGTTTAGAGCCGAAGTTGCGGAAATTATTAATTGCGGCAGATCGTCTGAGAATTTAACGGCGTGAAATGAGTTCTTGCCCGCAAATCCTTCAAATTCACGTTGTACCATATATGGTACGATTGAGATGTGAGAAGTGCTGCTTTTATTATTAGAACAACAAGAATTGAAACCGGATGGTCGCAAGAAAAACTTGCCCAGGCTTCACGTACTTCCCGGTCGGCAATTGCCAGATACGAAGCCGGCGTTCATGAACCAACCTTTGCCACGCTTTCTCGGATATTAAGAACAATGGGAGCCGATTTAGAAGTCGTCAATACAGAGGAAAAAAGCCAAAAGATAATTGAGGTTTGCCGGGCTGGCGAAATTGTGATTCAAAGCCGCGGTTTCCCATTCCCAAAAACAGAGCCCAAATGGCCGGTTTTCAAAAAAATGATGTCACGGCAAGTTAGTGGCGTTTGATTTTTCCAAAAAGATTATTTGGTTAGTCGAAGCTTTTAATAAGGCCAACGTTCCTTACGCCATTGGCGGAGCCCTCGCGTTAGGTTACTACGCGCCAGAACCCAGGGCTACTCAGGATATAGATATCAACATTTTCATTCCAAGTGGAGATGCTGAGAAGATATTTAAAATATTGCGCAACCACATTTCGGTGAGTAGCGCTCAATTAGCCAAGCTAAGTCGAGAAGATCAGGTACGCCTTTTCTGGGATCATGTTCCTGTTGACCTTTTTTTTCTCAGCGTTTTGCTTCACGAATTAATGGGTACCAGGGTTGTTCCGGTGAGATTTGCATCAGCCAAAATGCAAATTCTTTCGGTTACGGATCTTGTAATCTGCAAGGCAATTTTCGCAAGGTCCAAGGACTGGGTTGATATTGAGGCTGTACTGAGCCACCCGGACCTCGACAAAACCGAAGTTACGAGGTGGGTTCAAGAGATATGCGGTGAAAGAAGCAGACAGCTAAAGAAATGGAAATTACTCTCCAAAAAGAAGTTCGACAACCGAAGCGAATTTGAGTTGCCGACTATCAAAGAGATATCTGAGAAAACCAAACGTCACTAAGATAGCCACTAAATCTAATTAGCGCCCGCTTGATCAAAGTCCACCAATTGTTTTGGCTTTTGTCGAAATAAGAATACTGAAATGCCGTGACACACAGGCGAGTAAAAGTCAAAAGGGAGGGTTTCCTGCCAAGTCGACTGGTTCCCCGATAATCGCGTTCGTGGCGGCTGCATTTGTCGCTAGAACACTATGGTTAGGCCACTTTCAGGTCTATTTGGGATTACCTATTCACCATTTGGCCAAAACCCTCGGCCACAAAAGCGCAACTTGGCAGGAATACTAACTCTTTAACTGCGCCCTGCCCCTTCTGAAAGGGATTTGTCAAAATCAATGGGCCAGCCTCTCCTGTCAAACTATCGGCTGGCTTCGCCTGAAATTCCCATTCACTCTATATGACTTAGTTTAGCTAAGTCATATATATTTTTGTGTTAATATGTTATATGTGTATACAAAGGTGAACATCCATGAGGCCAAAACGCAGCTGTCGCGTCTGATCGAAATGGTTGAGCAGGGCGAGGAAATAATAATTGCCCGATCTGGCCATCCCGTGGCGCGATTGGCTCCTCTTGAAAGGCCTTCGGGACTGAGAAGGCCGGGCGAACTAGCAGGAAAAGTGTGGATCGCTGATGACTTCGACGAAACCCCAAAGGAAATCATCGATTCATTCGAGACATAGAAGTCGTGAACTTATTACTTGATACGCAAGTTCTGCTTTGGTGGCTTGCAGATATTAAATTTGACAACAATGCGATGGAAAGTATTGCGGACGATCGAAATGTTGTCTTCGTCTCGGCCGTTAGTGTGTGGGAAATCTCAATAAAGCAGGCGATCGGAAAGCTTCAGATTCCAGATGGATTTGAGGAATCGTTGGTTAAGAGCGGATTTGAAAAACTCGATATTACTTTTGATCACGCTATGACAGCAGGAAAACTACCGCCATTTCATCGTGACCCATTTGACCGCATGCTGATAGCACAAGCAATTATTCAAGATTTGGTATTTCTCACGGCTGACAGCCGGTTGAGAGAATATAAAGTCAAGTTGTTGCAGATCTGATTGATCGAGTTGAAAGCCACATGCCCAGATGATCGTTCGGATTTCGATCCCGCTACAATTGCTGAGAAAGGCTTGTGTTTCTACATTTAGATTGCATTTTTCAATCGATAAATGAAGATATGACGGAGGACAGTTATATGTTTTTCGTCAAGTTAAACAACAGAATCTTATAAAAGTTTTAAAGGATTTTCCTATATTCAATGTCGGAGCACTTGTTGAGGCAAAAAAGTGATTTTTATACTCACTGGACTTGAACAAAATAGAGGTGCCAAGACGGATTGCTGAGTTTGGTGAGTAAGGAAGTCAAAAACAAATGGAAATCACCTTCCAAAAAAAGGCTAGAGGGCCGTCCCGAATTTGAGTTGCCAACCATCGATGAGATTTCTGAGAAAACCAAGCGTAGCAATGGTAGACATTAAACCTGAC
Source organism: Actinomycetes bacterium (assembly GCA_021777355.1). Taxonomy (GTDB): domain Bacteria; phylum Actinomycetota; class Acidimicrobiia; order Acidimicrobiales; family JABEUL01; genus JABEUL01. The sequence continues at coordinate 16,600 of JAJYDO010000045.1, forward strand.
CAACGCCTAATTAATCGAACACGGGTGCACTTTTAAAATCCAGAGCTAAAGTTGTTTAAACATGCTTGCTTGGTCCCGTCCAATCTCACTTAGAACTGACTCGATAGCTCTGGTCACCTTAGAAAAACGAATTCGTTCCTGCTCAAGCCTTAAGGATGATCCGTAGCGATTGCTGAGCAAGTCTTGGTACATGGCTTGCTCAGAGGTAGTTAAATTAGCCAATACTTTGTTCGTCGGTGAAGGCTCCCTCACCCATTGGCCTAAGTGGCCAAGAAAAGTTTCTCTATCCATGAGCATGGACTTGACAGAGACGACCCGGTTTCTCATTCGACTCAATATGTCAAAACCGTGCGAATCGATATCCCCCCAGTAGATGACATGCTTAGACTCTAACCAAGGTATTGAATCCAAATTGGCCAAAGCGAATCCTGATCCAAATACCACCAATGCGTCTTTGACGCTTGGGAATGCCAAATATGTTACTTCATTTTCAATTACAAATACTGTCGAAATTGCAATGCTTAGTGCTGCCAGTTCCTCTGTTCGAATCGTAACTTCGCTTATTCCACTTGGGAAACAGGATATATCGGAATCCAATATTCGAAATCGAGTATATCTAGGTTTAGACTTAAACCCGTATCGTCCCGAGAAATCACTTGGCGGAAACCGCATATTAATTCCTTCGACGGGAACGACCTCACTCAACATCTCATCCAGTATCGTCCGATTTTTCTCTACAAATTTAGTGTCAATTCCATCCAAATCGATCTGGCGTAAATAAACATCTTTAGTATTCGTCCCCTTAATCCAAATAACTGTCGAAAGCAAATGTCCCCATGTCGAATGATACTCGATTCCTTTCATAGGATTTCTTGCCAACCATGACAGCAATGACGGCAATCTCGTACGAGTTTCTCCAATGACTTCGTTCAAATACTCGAGGTCTCGTTGAACGCCAAGTAATGCGACCAGCGCTTCAAAACTTTCAATAACTACCTTTGTCGGTACTTGGTTATCACCCAGTAGTCCATTTCTGACACTGCGGTATTGAATAGAGCACAATGATTTTGCGCTCATTTGCTTAAGTTTTACCTCCCAATCTTCCACCCATTTTCTAACAACGTCAAAATTATCCAATAGATCTGACGCCAAAGGACCGTGAATCTTGAATGAAAGTGCCTCGAAAGGCTTTTCTTCAACATATCCATTTAAGTACCTCCCCTTTTCCCAACGTCTTTTCAATACCGCAACTATGTCAGATAGCTCAGTCCACCTATTTGGAGCATTAGCCATAGGTAAAGATAGGCCCTGTGGGTTCACTGAACTATCTCTTTGATTTTGACTGCCTGCTCCTCTTTGCTTTTGTCAATCCTCTGCCTGTATTCTTCAATTGTCAGCGATTGGAGACGCGAATAATTTCCGTCAGGGTTGTCTACAAATCCTACAGCCGACACATGCGGCTCAATTACGTGAATTTTTTGCAAAGGAGTAACAATCAAGAGTTGGAGGCCGAGTCGAGTAAATAATGCTAAAGCATACCTAGTCGAAGATTCAGATCCTCGGCTAAAGGCCTCGTCGATTACCACAAAGCGAAATGCCTTAGATTTTGCCGACCCCCAATCTAACTTGAACTGGTAAGCAAGGGAAGCGGCCAGAATAGTGTAGGCAAGTTTTTCTTTTTGACCTCCCGATTTTCCGGCTGAATCGGTGAAATGTTCATATTCACCGTTTCCGTCTCGCCACCTTTCAGAAGCCGAAAATACATACCACTGCCTGACATCGGTTACCCGACGAGTCCAACTGCGATCCGATTCCGAAAAACCTTCGCGCCCTTTGAAGCGATCAAGGAGTTGTTTAACCTGGTTAAACTTCTGCTCTGAATACTGCTCACCGCTTCCACCCCCGAACATGTCGTCAGTGCAGGCACGGAGATCTGATCGAAACTCTTTTACATCTACATTTGGCGTCGGATCCGGAACCAGGACAATATATCTACCCTCGTTGTAATCAATAGCCGAAAGCGACTCATTGATCCTTTCGATTCGGTCCTTTATCAGAAGCTCCTGCTTGGAGAGTTGGGCCGCAAATCCAGCAATATCTCTTATTGTGTTCTGCGTTAGATAGTTCTTAAACTCCTTTTCAAATCGAGGCAGGTCATCGCTCTCAACTTGTTTACAGAGATCCCGGAATTCACGAGCCGATTCCATGGTGGCATCAAAGTCAGAAGTTTCGAGGGGATACTTAGCTTTGAATTCGCTCATCAGCTTAATAGACCTTTGCCCTAATTCATTCAAGCGTCGCTGCAGCTTTATCAACTTATTTTCTAGGTGATCCCTAATTTGCTCTTCAACAGAGGCAGCTTCCTTTGGACCAAAAGTAGTAGTTCCGCGTAGTTCCATTAGAACTAAGTCAATTGAATCAAGAACCTCCTTGTCGGGAAGAATATTTGAATTCGAAAGTATCTGCTCAGACTTGGATAGCTCTGCCCTTGCGTAGTCAAGCTCAGTTTCAAGCTTCCCAAGATTCTGATGATGCAACTTCACAGCCGCCTCTTGCACGCCAATTTTTTCAACGACTTTTTCCAGCTCATTTTTAAGTGCGCTTAGCTGGTTTGAAGCTCCTAGGATCCTTTTTTTCTCTGCCTGTAACTCTGCGATCTTGTTAACAAGTTCTTCCCAATCAAGTTCTGCCCAATCCGAGTATATTTCAAGAGAATCAATTGCACTCAATTTCTTCTGAATAGTTTCTTCTTCGTCGCGAAGTGCCTTAATAAGTTGAGAGTACTTTCCAATTTTGCCATTGAGCTGTCTTTCCTCGTCCTTTAATATTTGGATTTTGTTTTCATTTTGCCAACCCAAAACATAATGCCGCCTATCATTTATTAGCTTTCTGTCATCTTTTTCGTGTCGAGTTTTATCTCTCACTTGACCTTCACGGGTAACCGCCTTAGATTTATTGCGGAATTCTTCGACTGTATCGACACAAGCATGATTGGCACGTTTAATCAGTTCCATATTCAGCCACTTTTCACATGCGATATCGGGTTTAACCTCTAACATGTCGACTAAAAGTGGCCCTTTATCTCTCATGTCTGTTTCTAAAGACTCACCGGTTGGTTCCAAAACTCGGAAATAAACTATCCGATTCCTCAGATGATTACCGTTTATCCACGATGCAATAGTCGCGTAGTGCCTGTCTGGGACTACCAAAGAAAGTGCAAAAGAGTGCAGAACTCGCTCGGCGGCACCCTCCCACTGCGCAGCCTCTTTTTTGACCTGCACAAGCTCTCCTATGAATGGAAGCTCCTCAGATTTAATATTAAGTTCTGAGCATAATCGCTCCCGCATCTCGAGTGAGGAATTTGGAATGTTAGTTCGCCTAGATCTAAGGCTCAGCAGTTCATCGCCAATCAATTTAGCTTCTTCTTCAAGCCTTCTGCGCTCAAATTCTGCCTCACTTGCTTGGTTCTGGATATTGACTAACTCATCTTTGAACGCAATTCGCCGTTCACTTGCCAAAACCTTGGATTCTGCGAAGTGATGTGAGTTCCTTACTTTCTGAATTCCAATCGACTCCAGCCTATTATTATATTGCTGGTATTTATCCTGCCTACTAGGCTTTTCGGCTTCAAATTTACTAATATTGGCTTCAATAACATTGAGCCGGTCACCTCCATTGCCTGCAATTTCAATTTCCAGCCTGGTCTTGTCCGTCCGAAAAATAGAAATCTTTTCTTCGATAGAAGCAATTTCATCTGTTACTTGATTCAAGGATGTCTCAATCTCAGCAGCCGATTTTGAATACAGATCTTTTTTGTGCTTGGCGAAAACAATCGGAAGCACTTCGCGTTGGCGGGATAGGTCTTCTCCTATTGAGTTTGTTTGGTCGAAGTTGTCCAAAATTGCCACAATTGGGCCAAGAAGTTCAAGCTGCTGACGAGCACGGCTGACTGCCTCATGAGCTCTAGTCAGATTCTCAAAATGATCTACAAGGGAATCAATATGATGTTTGGCGTCAAATGGCTCCAACATATGATTCCTAACAAACTCGTTCAAATTATCTACAGCTTTCATTGAAACCGTCTGATGGAATAAGTCCATGGCTTGTTCCGATTCGATTCCTAATCGACGCCGAAAGTCTTTGCCATACTCTGAAAATGTGTCATAAGTCGTAGCCCCCATCTCTCGCAGCCTTTTCTTTAGTCCTAGTAGATCGCTTCCAAACCTGGAGAAATGATCGCTAATTGATAGGACTTCGTCACTAACAACGAAAAACCGTTCAGGCTGGCCCTGTCCTGCGTCTTTTGTCCTAAATACTTGGGCCAAGCTAACAGTGGTGCCGAAGTCTAAATTCGAAAAAATCCCCAGTATGACTGAAAAGTGTTTCATATCTCGAAGCCCAACAGGCCTCGAAGTTCCGGTCACTTCGTTGCGCTCGGACTTATAGTGGCCTTCTACATATGAGCGTAGATCTCGCTCTCTGCTTTCAGCACCGGCAGCTCGATTATAGGAAATTTTATTGGAAGGCAAAAGAATTGTCGTAATGGCGTCTACAAGTGTGGACTTGCCCGAACCAATGTCTCCTGTCAAGAGCGCGTTGCGGCCACCAATTTCAAAAGTCCACACATTTTTATCAAAAGTCCCCCAATTCAATACTTCTAATCTCTGTAACCTTGAACCCGGAAGCCTATCAGGTCTATTTGACTCGAGATCTAACATGCTAAATAACGTGGCACCCATTAGGATTCTCCGCTGGGAGTTGTAAAATCTGAAATATAGAGAGACAATTTCTGTTCAAAGTCTCCTAGCCACTCTCCATCTACATAAGCCTTCAAAATTCTTCTTATTTCATACACATTCTCATCATTCTTTAGCTTCTTAACGAAACCCATATCGACTAGCCTGTTGAGCAACGTCTCGATATTATCTACAAGTCGCGCTTCATTGGTTGATTCCGGGAGGTAGATCCTAATCATCTCTATAATCTCACTCCTACTTAAAACCAGCCTAGTTTCCGAACTGCTTGCATCAAATTCTGCAAGTCGTTTGCGCAGGAGAGCCAAGAGCATGCTTACGGGAAACGAAAGTTGCCTTCTCGCTATCAGGCGAGGAAAATCCACTCCGTCATCCAAGCTTATACTTTTTAAAAACGCATACCCTTCGGACTCGTCTAGGACTACTTGGAGACCCAATACCGCCAGATAGTCAGCTACTTGGCCTCGAATATTTAGAAGCTCTCCCCACACTTTTTCGTGGGAGTCACTATATATTGGACCTTTTAGCAAGTTAATAATCACAGTAGAAAGTTCCAGGGAATCCTCGCGGCTATTTGGGACCGATTCATTCATTTCCGGTCTCACTTCTGGAAAAAGTTACGCGTGGAAGATCAGCTTCTCTGTAAGTCTCGTTAAATATCCATCCAATGTTGTCGCGAGCACTTTCGTCAAATACGACTTCAAGCCCAGGCTCAGATAGCGACATATAGCCCACTAACTCCGCCAGACCCTTATTGAGGTTAGATCGAGCTACCACCTCGGTTAGGCTAACTTGGTCCTTAGACTCCATTGCTTCGATAACTTTTGCCAAGAGAGCTTCTCGGTCTATAAAAATTTGATCGGTAAGAACTGAAGAGTCGAAGTCTTTATCCCCTTTAGTAACTTCCGTTGACTCAATTGGAACGTTCTTCAAAAACGAATAAAAAGGGCGTTCAAAAGGAAGGCTAAGAGATGCCTTCATGTCATCAATGTCCATGCAAAGAGAAGGTTCATTTGGCGACTTAACTTGAAGTGCTTTTAGCTCAATACTCTTAAGAAGGTCAAATATTCGGCGATTTTCCAGCCAGACTTGGCTATCTAGGAATCTCCTAAGCTGATCGGAAAGTAATCTGACAGTTCCCTGAGTTCTCTCACTTGCATCAATCCAATCAAAATGGATTCGAGTTAACCTGCTGTCTTGATCTGAAATCTCGTGAATGCCTTGAAGCTGCTCAAGAAGATTGGTAAGCTCATCCTGACGTTGACGCGACAGCAAGAAGTCGAAAAATGCCTGGAAACTTCGTCCTTGGTCGGAGTCCGAGATGGAGTTTCTGCTGCCCAAAGCTTCATCGAGAAGTGCACCTTTGGAACCAGTCCAACTTGCAATCTGCTCACGCAAAGAACGGTCGAGTCTACGAAAGTTCTCCTCCACTTCCCTAAAGTCGGCAAGCAGTTCACGAGCGGCGCGTGAAAACTGGTGATACCTGTCTCTTAGGCTAACCGAGTCGAGCATAACTATCTCCCCGCTTTCAGCTTTGGCGATTTCGAGATCAATCTCCTGTCTTCGGCGTCTGAGCTCTGCCAAACGTAGCTCAGGATCATTTTCGGCGCCAAACACCATCTGCCTTAGCAACTCAAAAATTATGTTCAACCGAGATTCAGTACCAACAAATTGGCGAGTTTGAAGATCCTTCACCCACAAGACGGCCTTCTCGACAGCTGGCTGAAGGTCGAAGTGGGCCTCATCAGAATCATTTGGATAGAACTTGCGAAGCCAGCCATGGTCAGGATCCGCCCAGTCGTCAAGATACTCCGACGCAGATTTTGGAAAACGCTGATCCCCGAGGAACTGGTTTAAACCATAGAGTTCCTCGTCTAGTTCGTCTACCAGCACCGAAGCACTGATCCCCGACAAGTTGTTGTCCACGAACACCCTGCTCAGAAAGCTTAAAACCAGCGAGGCATTTTGAGATTTCAACAGAATCCAAGCCGGATGACGAGTCCTTAGAGATTCAATTTCTTCGTATTTCACTTGAGTACTAATTGTATAGCCAAATAAGGCCGAGTAATTTAGCCATTCCAACGCAAATAAATTCACACCGGTTCGCCTCATTTAAAAATGTGTCCAATTCTCATGGCAAACATATTTGCCATTGTGACTTCTAATTTTTGGAAAAGATTGGTCAATTTAATCACTTTCCCATCTTTCTAGAAAAAGCCCTTTAGAATCGCCAAAACGATTCCCACAATTACACCAACAAAGCACAGTGCCAGGTCGGCAAAGTAGGCTGCCTTTAAGTCACGGATATCCTTTGCTTCAGATCTTTCAGGAAAGTGGAATAATCTGCGGGACCTGATGTGTCCACGAATCATTGATTCTCTAAACCAGCGCCAATGGGCGGCAAAATACAAAATTGCAGCCAGCGCGCCTGAGCTAAAACTCACCGCCATTCCCTTGGCAATCCAAACCCAATCGATCTAGTATTCTAGCTGACTAATTGGATAAGTCGTTAGCTCGCAAATCTTGATGCTTAAAGGCAAATTGTTAAGAAACCTGCAAGAAGCTAAATAAGCTGTGAAGTTTAGGAAATAACATTAGTAGTAGTTTTGAATCAGCTCAACACAGGCATGGCGGGAGCCGATATAGTTTTTTTTATCCCGTTAAATGGCAGAGATGCCCATAAAGCTTGAAAGGATTTTCCTATGAGCAATGTCAGAGTGCTGGTCGGCACGAAAAAAGGCGCGTTTATACTTTCCGCCGATGGAAACAGAAAGGACTGGCAAATAGAAGGTCCTTTTTTTGGAGGTTGGGAGATCTATCACATGAAAGGATCCCCGGTTGATCCCAATCGGATTTGGGCTTCCCAGTCCACTTCCTGGTTCGGCCAAGTTGTCAAACGCTCAGATGACGGGGGTGTTTCATGGGAGACAGTGGGGAACGAGTTTCAATATAAAGGTACTCCAGGAACCCACACTTGGTATGACGGGACACCTCATCCGTGGGAATTCGCCAGAGTTTGGCACTTCGAGCCCTCGCTTGATGATCCAGATACTGTTTATGCAGGTGTTGAAGACGCCGCTCTTTTTAGATCAAATGACGGTGGAACGACATGGGTGGAACTTGATGGTTTTAGGAACCAAGTCTCGGCTCACGATTGGATGCCTGGTGCAGGCGGAATGGCTCTTCACACAATTCTCCAAGACCCAATTAACAAAGGCAGAATGTTCGGGGCAGTCAGTGCAGCAGGAGTTTTCCGCTCTGAGGACTTCGGGGAAACTTGGTCAGTAAAAACAAATGGCCTTCGCTCCGAGTTTATGCCTGACCCCGATGCGGAGATCGGCCACTGTGTCCACAGGATTGCATTTCATAAGGATCGGCCTGAAGTGCTGTATATGCAAAAACACTGGGATGTGATGAGAAGCAATGATGCGGGAGAAAACTGGTTTGAGGTCAGCGGGAACCTTCCAACTGATTTTGGCTTCGTCGTGAGCGTAAATTCAAACGAACCCGAATCTGTATATGTGATTCCTATCAAGAGCGATTCAGAACACTTCCCAATCGATGGCAAACTGAGTGTCTATAGATCAAAAGTTGGAGGAAACGACTGGGAGGAGTTGTCAAATGGCCTTCCCCAAAAGAACTGCTATGTCAATGTCTTGCGTGATGCTATGGATGTGGATGAGCTAGATAGTTGTGGAATTTACTTTGGGACAACCGGTGGTCACGTATTTGTTTCCAGTGATTCTGGGGACAACTGGATGCCTATTGTTGAGAATTTGCCATCTGTCCTTTCTATTGAGGTTCAAACTCTACCTTGATCAGAGTTATTCTCCCTTTCCACTTGGCCAATTTGGCAGGCGTGCAGCGTGAAATTGAAGTTCAGGCAAGTGAAAACATTTCAATCGAATCTTTGCTTGGGACTATTGAGTCCAATTATCCGTCGCTATTAGGCACAATAAGAGATCAAGTTTCAAAGAAGCGAAGACCTTTCGTGCGCTACTTTGCCTGCCAAGAGGATTACTCTCATCTTCCCACAACCACACAACTTCCACACTCCGTTGTCATTGGAAAGGAGCCATTCATCATTCTGGGCGCAATTTCAGG
>JAJYDO010000046.1 GCA_021777355.1 Actinomycetes bacterium
CGCGAATATTTGAAAACTATTTTCCAAGCAGGTCATCTATAGCCAAATTGCCACGGGAAAACCTAGAGAAATGAAGTAAATATGATTATGAGTTACAAAGATGAAAACAGGGGTGGTGAATGGTTACCCTGAACTGTTACATGAAAACAAATCGAAAAACTGTCCTCACAGTGATGGGGATCAATTCATTGCTCTAAACCTAAGTTTTTTACACAGGGAAGTTTGTAATTCACTCAAGTAAAGTTAGAGTCCTGCCGATAAATATTATAACGTTTCAATATTTAGGGATCAAGAATGCGGATCAGGGGTCATAGGTTATTTAGTTGCGCTTTAATTAATTCTTCATGTAATGCTCTTGCTATTCTCGTTCAAGTTCACTCCGCGTCGGGATACCAAATGTTGGTTTCAAATGCTTCACATAGTATTTGTATTGACGCGAAGGGAGATGATGACGGAGATGGTAAAGCTCATAGTGATGACCGTGAGGACGGTTCGCGTGTTTCGCCTTGCTTAATTCCAATAAGAGTTCCAGCCTCTTCGCAGGACGAAATCGGAGCATGGACATCAGGCCTGACTAAGAACTTTCCTAAAGATTTCGGTGGGGTTACAACAGAACCAAACGGCACTTTCGTAGTTCTTGAGACTCACCACGACACATCACTTGAAACTTTTTCCCAAACTACCTTCGACAGTTTGCCTATCAATTCAGAGGTACCAGTACGTTTAACCACCCTATCCTTTAGATCGGTTGCGAATTCATTGGCAAGCCTATACAGAATACAACGAGATATTTGGACATCGCCTAACTTCAGCCTTATTGGTGGAATTGGGATCAATGATTCTGCAAGCAAGGTGGTTGTAATCGTACCGAGCATGCAAGTTGCTACGAAGCTTGAGCCCGTCCTCGCGACGCATTATGGGTCAACAAACATCGCCATAGCAATCATTTCCAACTTCCAATTAGACCAGTCAGTGGCCGCAGCCTCAAATGCGACGCGATATGCTGATTATGCTCCCTGGAATGGCGGCGATCAGATTGTAGGTGAAAATGTATTTGGTGTTGGAGGTTGTACCACAGGATTCGGTTTCAAGAATTCTAGTGGGAACTTTATTTCAACAGATGGTCACTGCAATGCAAATGTTGTTTGCGTTTTATATGGTTGTGGAGTTGATGGCTTCAGTACAAATGAAACCTGGTACAACATCAACGGTAGCAATGAGACTCAGGTCCCAGCAATCCCTCCTTCCTGCGAGACAACTTGTACTGTTGGCTCAACAGATGCGGATTACCTTTCTACCGGATATTTGGATAATCAACTTATTCCGACATCATCTTCTTGTATCGTCTGGGGTGACCAAAGCACAGAGCCCGGGAGATCACAGTGGATTTTTGTCACCGGAGTTGTGAATGCCTGGAGCGGGGCTCAGGTACTCCAAGAAGGGTCCTACTCCTTTCAGCAATCGGGTGACGTCCTAGCTACAGATATTGCAACTAGGGCCCCGTTCCCAACGTTGGTTGGAATGATGCTAACTTCTGCAAAGGCTATACATGGTGATAGTGGCGGACCGGTAATCTTGCCAAGTATCTATGGCCCATTGGCAACAGGAACGATAGAAGCAAATGCTAATGATACATCACTTCCTCCCACTGAAGTTCAAATTCTTGGATTAAATTATAAAGGCCCGGCAACTCTTGATACGCAAATTGATACAATATTATACTGGGAGTCACTCGTATCCCAGTCAGTTGGTTCCGGTCTTTTAAAGGTGAATACTGCAGTAGCTCCGGAAAGATGCCCATCGAATGAGGAAGGTGCTGGTGGAGGGTCTGGATCACCCGAGGTGAAGGCTCAGATCCAAGTGAGCGGTTACCCTGGCTCGATTACAACGAATGGATCCGCTGAATTCTCGAACGGACTATTACGTCTAAATGACATTTCGACAGGCTTTGAGTCAGGAAGCGCGTATTGGGATACACCGATTGCTCTTAGTAGTTCCTTTAAATCCCATTTTATATTGAGTCTACATAACTCCCCGAATGTTCCCGCCGACGGAATCTCTTATATAATTCAAAGTAAAGGCCTGGATGCGCTTGGAGGCCCAGGTATGGATGAAGGATTCGCAGGCGCAGCATTAGCTCCGTGGTTCTTTCCTCAGGCTATTTCTCCATCTGTGGAGGTGGAATTTAACGATTATCAAAATGCGTCGGATCCTAATAGCAACCATGTCGCCATACTTACAAACGGATTACTGGAAAATGAATGCGCGCCGCCAAATCAATCAAACTTTACTTGCACAGGGAATTACGTATATGGAACGCCAAGCTTCTCTCTTTATGGGAATACGGTTAATGTATGGGTAGAATACAGTGCCTTAAATACAACTCTCTCTGTATACGTGAGCCTTACAAATGAGAAGCCAACTACCCCATTAATCAGCACGCGAGTTTCTCTCGAATCGATAGTCGGCAAGAACGCTTATTTAGGATTTACAGGAGCCACTGGGGGATATCAAGAATATCAGGACATACTTGAATGGGAGCCGACGACATAATGTTGAGTTATGGTGAAGGTTGACGGAGGTGATCACCCGTGAGGCGAACTTTGGTTTTGTTGCTCTGCATACTGCCATTCAGTGGCTGCTCGACTGCAGCTCCTAATGCTCTAAGCGACGCCCAAGGCGCCCAACTGGTCGGCCAGTACCAGGCGGCTCTAGGTGAAAGCATGGATTCGCTTGGAGCTCGGCTGTTGATTGGAAGTTCCGGCTCGTCAACCTCCAATGTCCTAGTGTCACCTGCAGGCATCTTGGAAACGTTGGCCCTGCTCTACCCTGGAGTTGTTGGCGAAACGAAGGTGCAAATCGCGAAAGTACTGGGGATGGCACTATCGCCAACCCAGTATGCCACGTTGGTCAACCAGGACTTGCAACTCCTGACGGACAACCTCAGATCAGGAGGGAACGAATTCATTCTTGCAAACTCCCTTTGGGTGGATAGCGGCTTTCCGATTCAAAGCCAGTACGAAGATGTGGTGAAGAATGGATTGCATGCCTCAATCAATCCCGCTGATTTCGCAAGCGATCCGAAAAATGCGACGGCCAAAATCAACTCATGGGTGTACGGCGAGACTCATCACTTTATCACTGAAGCCGTCCCATCCGGAGTGATCGACACCTTGACAAAAGTGGTCCAGGTAAATGCCATGTATCTCAACTCATCTTGGAAATATCCATTCGGTGCAAACTCGGTATGGTCAGAAGGGTTCACCACTCTAGGCGGGACCAAGCAGGTGGATGAAATGCATGGACATTACTCAAGCCTGTCCTACCTTCAAAGCTCGAACTTCCAAGCCGTCGCCTTGCCATACAAGGGGACCAGCCTTGAATTTCTGGTAATCCTCCCGAATGTGGGACAGTTCCAAAATGTCGGCCACGAGATCCAAAACGGGTTCATGCCGGTCGCAAAGGAGCTCAAGCCCAGGATGGACATGACGGTGAGCATACCTGTCTTCAACGTCGCGGACGCATTGGATTTGAAACAGTCCTTGGAATCGTTAGGGATGAGGCTCGCGTTCCAGCCGGGAAAGGCGGATCTGAGTGGTATCGGGGGCGCACCGGGTCAGCTCTACGTCAAGGACGCGCTGCAGCAATGTCACCTCTACGTGACGGAGCAAGGCACAGTAGGTGCTGCCTCCACGGAAATCGTGGACGAAGTTTTGTCGCAGCCATTGCTCCCCGACAACTTCTTGATAAACCGGCCATTCTACTTCTCAATACTCGATCCCAAGACAGGAGTCACCTTGTTCGACGGACAAATCGTTGACCCGAACCCATAAATCCGGGTCAAAGATTCTTCTCTGTCGTAGTGGTGGCCACACCACAGTGTACGATTGTGCTGGCTCAATTTTCCAGCAGGTCGTCCGGCAGGCCTGCAAGTCCTTTGCTTCAGTAATGGAGCTGAGCACCTTGGAGACCCGAACCGTCCTGACCTCGATCGAGACACAGAAGCTGAAACCACCTCACTAGGTCATGGGCGAAGGTGACTACTTTCATCCATACACAATTTGCTTGAAAGTCAGTGAAGGGGAATCTGTCAAGTCTCATGTCCTTCAGTCTCCCGATTGCATCTTCTACTGAGGCATGTTCACGTACCGCTATCTAACTGTTTCTTAAAAGCTTCCAAAACTTCATCTTTTTGAGCTCGTGAATAACGAGTTTCCATAATTACTTCTCCTTAATATGTGCCCTCTATGTTAATTTCTCATGCGACAACTTTCCTGAAAGTGAGGGAGTATTAAATATAAAAGGGCTTTCTATTTAGGTACCCTTGGGCTATCCTCCCGAGGGCTTTACCTGCGCCAGGGCAGTTCGGGGCTTCCAGCCTCCTGGCTTGGCGGTGATGGTCGTAGACCGTTGGCTGGCTCTGGACTAGGCCGAGTTCTCCCTGCCTTGCACAAGGACTGGTAGGTCACGGGTTTACTGGTAACTGCTTGGCGCAAGAGCGTATGAAACAGCAGGCCTCTGCTACGCGAGTTACGGCGGTTGAATCGGAACACCCACTCGTCAAAGTAAGCCTGTAGATGTTCAGGGCTGACCGAACCCTGCATGGTTCCCATCAGCCAGCGCTTGACCAGTGAGAACACTCGGTGTACTGCTGGCAACACGTCGTGTGCTTGCAAGCCTGAAGCCGTGACTGAGTTGCCCCTGTGGCTGTAGCGATCCTGTGTAGCCTTCGGGTAGGCCGACCAGCCGTCGGTGATTATACAACTGCCCGGTTCGACATTAGCATCCAGAAACGCTGCCAGACTATCCGCACTCGCATTAGGGATGATGCTGAGCCGAACTCGACCAAACCCATGCTCCTCGACCTCGACGGCACCTGCAAACAGCACTTTCCCTAAAGCACCACGGCCTGGCACACCTGGTTCTGGACCACCGAGAAAGCTCTCATCAACCTCGACATCACCGGTCAGTCGGTCGCGGCCTGGCCGGACCATCACCGATCGGTAGCGGTGTAGCATCGCCCATGCGGTCTGGATCGAGCCAATCTCCATCTCGCGACGGAGCTGAGTAGCCGAGATCCCGGTCTTGCTGTTGACCATCAGCCACGCCGCAGCGAACCACACTGTGAGAGGAGTGCGGGTCTTGTCAAAGATAGTACCTGACGTAGCGGACACCTTGCGGTCACAACCCCCGCACTTCCAACGGAAGTCAGTGAGCCGCCACCCAACGACGCTGGTGCAGTTGGGACAGACGAATCCTTCAGGCCAGCGAAGCCAGTCCAGGTAATCAAGGCAGTTCGCGTCCTCGGAGAACCAGGCAAGTAACACCGCGTACGAACGAGGGTAGTCGAGGCTTGTGACGAGGCTCACAGAAAAAACTCCATGACTCAAGGGTACCTAAATGGAAAGCCCTTAAATATAATTCATGACGGCTACCAATAGAAAGTAGCCTCAACCTAAAGAAATCACCCAAATAGACCAACAATGAGGGTGATAGTTAGGGAATTATCACCTTATTTCATAAACGTATTGGCCAATGGTGATTAAGTTCTTGCCAGAATTGCATATTCTAGAAGCGAAAGAAATGAAACAGCCATTACTTAAGCAGCCTCCTAGACAAGTAACAAGTCGTGAAACGTGTCGGGATTTACGATCCCAAATGTAAAGTCTGGATACATCCTGCTAAATGAGAGTGGCACCCGAGCGGTGCTTTTAGTGTTTAGCTTAGTCTCATATGCCCTGAGAAGATCCGATTCTTCTTCTATGATGTCAATCTCACGCTGGTCGGAGTTTCTCCAATAATAAGAGCGAACTCGCCGATCTTCTGCCTTGAGGAATTTTAGCCGCTCGATAACGCAAAAGTTTTCCCATAGGGCTCCTAAATCGTCGCGAGTCTCTAGAGGCTTGAAATTATCAATAATTGCATTGCGGACTCCTAAATCGGTGAAATAGATTTTCCGCAAACGACCTACCTCAACTCTCTGGTTTCGCCTATATTGGCCAAGTCGTTGAATAATAAATGCCTTCTCAAGCAGGTCGACATATCGCATCACGGTCTCTTTGCTAATTGAAAGCCTTCCGGCAAGATTTCCGTAGCTGGCTTCTTGACCTATTTGGTAAGCAAGCAACCTGAGCAAATTATTAATAACGGTCTGGTCAAACATTACTTGTGGACCAAAAGCGTCACGGTAGACATAGCTATTGGCAAGATTGCTGAGTCGCTTGTGGGCGTCTTGAGCCGATAACTGCCAAATGGCAGGATAGCCACCACGGTCTAGCATCGTATGCCAATGGGCATCCATTTCCAGTCGATTACTGGATACCTCACGTATGCTGAGAGGGTAAAGTAAAACTTCTTCCGATCGCCCGGTTAGCGGCTCGGTTATTTTATTGGCGAGATCTAAGTTTGATGAGCCCGTTACGAGTAATTTAACTTCCGGGTAGGAATCATGGATTAATTTAATCGTAATGCCGATATTTTTGACTCGTTGGCCTTCATCGATAATCACGAGATCTGCATTGCCAATGTATGATTTTAACTCAACAGCAGATTTATTAGTCAGGCTAATAACCACATTTGGATCATCACAGTTAAGGTAAAGCGGATTTGCAAATTTCTTGGATACTTCTTTCGCCAGTGTTGTCTTTCCGACCTGCCGGGCACCATACAAAATAGCTATGAGGTCACTAGCAAGAGCTTTCTCGATCAAACTTTGCGCGTGTCGCTTGATTAGCACGCTTCGAGTATATCAAAAATGTCCATTTAACGCTAGTCTGCTAGCTTTAAAATGCCTATTACCGCTAGTACTTGATACTATGCACTTGGAAGACACCACCTCTCCAACATGATTTTGAGGAGTAGAACTATGGATTCCTGCGGTTCAATATTTTGCCACTCCTTCACTTTCAGACTTATGCTCGCCAAAAATGAGTTGAAAGTAACTCCATCTTTGATTATTGCGGCCCTGATTTTGCGAATACGAAAACCCCTGGAGGATATTTTCATCTTTAAAAATACTGGATACGGTCTCCGGGGTCACGTAGATGCCAGTTCGGAATCATTCACATTTGTTGGTTCATAATATATGGAAAGTCTGCAAGCGCTGAGTGATCAATCACGCTCTTCAGCGGAACATAGTTCCTCCTTCATCACGGACAGGGAAAAGTGGTTTGCAATAGTGAGGACAAGCTTTTCCAAAATAATGTCTCCTCGCCAATATCACGTTGCATTTTTATCTTAATTGCTTTTCAGTCGTTTCGACTCATAAATTGAAGCAATTTTGGGGCTATAAGCAACTGTCCAGATACCACTTCCTAAGAATATTACTGCTCCAATGGCCATAAGGTAGAACCAAGGTGTAGAAGATGCGTATTCATACCAGTAGTAATGAAATAGAACCGGACCATGGCCATTTTGGCCAACCTCAAACACCTTAAGTACTGTGTAAATTGAAGCGAACTGGCAAATGATAAATATCAAAAATGTAATACCAGTTAATAACTTCAAGGTAGCAGTCTTTTGCCCACCTAAATGCTTGTCGATCAAAAAACCTGCAACTATCGGCACGCCTACTACGAGCGGGAGACTATATCTCCCTTGCCAAAAATCAGTTAGCCACCGAATCTGATCGGCTTCTAGAACTACTGGCATGGCTACCGTGGCAAATAGAAGAAGTATTAGAGGCACTGCATTTAACTTGCGCGCAATTAAAAGGGAAGCTAAAAGCAGAACCACTACAGCTGCCACCCAAATAGCTACCACGGCACTTGGAGCATATATTGTGTCCCATGAGAAAATACCGACCATCTGATGGGTCATTGAAATTGAGCCGTACTGATCGAGAAATGCACGCTTCAATAGATAGAGAGGACTAGACGAGATGAAATAGTGTGGAAAGTTATACTTCCCCGTATTAACTAGTGGGGGAGCAAGCGCCGCCCAAATAGCCGTTGAAAGGCCTGCCAGGGCCACAATCAAAAGCCAGAACTGTGCCGCCCTTCGCTTCATGAAATCTTTGACACTTTTTCCCATCAGCAAAAACATCACTATGCCGGCTGCAAGCGCCCATATTGGCGACACAACTCGAACTAGGCATAAATACGATCCGGAGATACCGAGTTTTGCTATTAGTCCCCTTGAGGAGCGAAGAGGATCTGAAGCAATTGCCATAGCGGTGGCCCATGTGCAAATTGCAGCATCAATCTCAGCTCCACTGGCATTAATTACCGAACCATAGTAAATGACAGTGGGAGTTAAAGCCAATAAAAATCCAATTAACGTAAAAGTGCGTCGTTTGAGAAATGCTAGTGACATTACTGCTGCTGTAAGGAGTGCGGAGTTAATTGCAATATTCCACTCACGCATGAAAACAAGTCCCGTCTGCGTAGGCATTGGATCGGTGGGTAGACCTGTCACAAAGTAGTATGTCGGCGGGTAAGCACCCATATATGTCCAGGCATACTGATATCCCTTGTACTTGTTTAAAAATCTAAATTCACATACTGCTCTGTTGCCTAGCGGTGCCATTGTGACAAAGCAGTCAGAAGAACTCTGCACATCTTTGAAAATTGACGGAAGGTTTATTGCTGTAATTGGAACCGGGTAATCAGGCAGCGGATTAATGTGCTTTCCAACCAAGTTTCCGTGAGCTACTCCTGCTGCTTTGATAATTTGTGCAGGTTCATCATTTCCGCTTCCAATAGGCGATATTACGCTCCAGATTGACATAAGCAGGAAAAATCCGGCAAAGAGAGTCCCGATTGTGATACTTCTCTTTGTAAATAGGCTTAACAAAAACTTTTTAAAGTGCTTACTATCTTTAAGTTGTAAATCACTTTCTGGACTTGGCAACTGTGTCAATTCCAGTTTTAGACTCTTTCGTATCTTGTATTTCGCTGTACTAATGGTCTTTTAAGTGGTTCGACCAAGTCAAGGAATCCACTGTAGTCCATAGCCTGCCCATGCTCGGCCCCGGCGGCCCTAGAGATATTTTCATGGGTTAACGAGCCTCCCATGTCATTGCATCCGGCAAGGAGTGCCTGGCGTACACCTTCGACGCCGAGCTTTACCCAGCTGGCTTGGATATTGGGAATAACTTCACGATAAACTATTCGGCCGACCGAGTGCATGAGGAGAGTTTCACGCCAAGTAGGCCCTTTCCTTGATTTTCCTTGAATGTATAGAGGCGCTCCCATATGCACGTATGGCAGTGGCACAAATTCCAGGAATCCTCCAGTTTCTCTTCCTAGTTTTAGTGTCGCCAAAAGGTGCTTTGCCCATGAAACCGGAGTTTCAATTGCGCCAAACATGATTGTCACATTGGAAGTTAAGCCTATTTCGTGCGCTGATTTATGTACATGCAGCCACTGTTCGGTGGAAAGTTTGTCGGGACAAAGTATTTTTCTTATCGGATCATCTAGGATTTCAGCGGCTGTACCCGGGAGTGATTTTAATCCTGCCTCTTTTAGCCTAACCAAGTACTTTTCAACCGGCTCGCTTAAACGCCTGGCTCCTTCAAAAACTTCAAGGGCGGAAAATGCATGAATATGGATATTAGGAGCTGTTTCTTTTATGGCACCTAAGATGCTTAAATAGTATTCACCGTCAAAGTCCGGGTGAATTCCCCCTTGAAGACAAACCTCTGTGGAGCCTTCTTCAAAGGCTTCTTTGGCGCTAAGTGCCACATCATCCAAGGTCAAAAGATAAGGATTTCCTCGAAGGTTTAGAGAAAGCGGACCTTTGGAAAAAGCGCAAAATCTGCATTTGAAAGTACAAACATTGGTGTAGTTGATATTGCGGTTATGAACCCAGCTGACATTCTCGCCAACAATTTGTTCCCTTAAGTGATCGGCAAATCGAACTATCTCTCCGACTTCGCGTCCTCTGGCATTAAAAAGTGCTACTACTTCTTCTAGTCCGGGTTCTTGTCCCATTTCAATTCCTGAAAGAATTTCAGACACCTTGCCAGTTGATGCATTTGAAGGAAAAGACTCACTTACAGGGTAAGGAATAAGAGATTCAGGTGCAATATTTCCACCGGAGATCCACTTCGAATCTCTGGCCATGCCTATAGAGTCGCTGGCAGCAAGCACGTTTCTCATTATTTTCTTGTCGATCCAAATATCTGGCTCACCCAGGAATCTGGAGTGAATGGTAAGCCGGGGAAGCAGTTCAAAACCGGAGTCTTCACAGGCAAGTCTCAAAGCAGCAAGTGCCGGCCAAGCTCTTTCAGGATTGACGTGATCGATAGTCAAAGGCGACACGCCGCCAAAGTCATCAATTCCTGCTTGAATTAACGACTGGGCACTGTCAACCAGATTGGGAGGAGCTTGAATTGAAATAGTACCAGGCAGAATTACTCGAGCCGCAGCAATAGTCCAGAGGTGTTCCTCTGTATCGCATGGAGATTTGGCGAACATTGCAGTTCCTGGTTTGGGCAAGAAGTTTTGAACTATAACTTCTTGAATATTTCCATATTGCTCGTGGAGGCCCGCTATTGCCAGGAGCGTATCTAGGCGAGAAGTGCGGTCCTCACCAATTCCTACTAAAAGACCTGTGGTGAAGGCAATTTTAAGCTCCCCGCTGTATCGGAGGGTAGCAAGTCTTCTCGCTGGGGTTTTATCCGGTGATCCGCGATGGCAAAACAGGTTCTCGTCTAGAGATTCAAGCATCATCCCTTGGCTCGGGCAGGTTTGTCTTAAAAACTCAAGGTCATCATATGAAATGGCACCGGCATTAGCGTGGGGCAACAAGCCTGTTTCACTAAGAACTTGCTTCGAGCATTCAGAGAGATACTCTATGGTCGATGAGTACCCATGGTCGTCAAGCCACTTTCTCGCAACCGGATATCGATCTTCCGGATTTTCACCCAGGGTAAACAGGGCTTCGTAACAGCCCATCTCAGAACCGCGTTTAGCAATTTCTAGCACTTCGTCTATTGACATATAAGGTGCTTCCAGTCTCGCTGGGGGTTTTGAAAATGTGCAGTATCCACACTTGTCTCTGCAGAGTTTAGTAAGTGGGATAAAAACCTTGGGAGAATAAGATAGATAATTTTTAGTTATAGAATCTCTTTTTTGTGTTGCTAATTGCATCAACTCTTGAGTAGGCATGGAGAGGATATCTTGAATACTCAAGTTATCAATAGTCACTAAATCGGAGCTAACTCCATAAACGCGTGACGTAAGACTCATTTGCGCTCTCCTATATCTCTAGGTCATCAACACTAGTAGCGATACTACTGGGTAGTTTAGAAGCTGCTGCTTGATCTACTATCCAGATGAGCCCATGTGAATGTAAATTGGCTGCTGGCAGAGGTATTCCACTGGCAATTTGCGCCAAGGCATCGGCTTTTGACGCACCCGAAACAGTGATTAATGTTTTTTCGGCCCGGCTCAGACCACCATAAGTCAGAGTGACCCTGTCATGGGGGTTATTTCCTGAAGGATCACTATTTAAAGTTGTCAATACGCTATCATCTGCAAAAAGTGCAGTTGAATTTGGGAACAAAGACGCGCTGTGACCGTCTGGCCCAAGACCAAGGTGAGCCAGGTCAATGCCGAGAGTAGAGTTTTTTCTCGCAGCACCTTCAATCACATTGGCAACCGATTCCCCTCGATCACCACAAGTGAGGGGAGTAAATGCATTTACGGGACCCACCTTATCCAAAAGGGATTCCTTGACCAACTTCGCATTCGAATCGATGTCGGAAAAATCCACGCACCTTTCATCTCCCATAATGACGTGAATATTCGCCCAGTTTATCTTCCTTTCAGATATCTCCATCGAGGCTAATCGGTCATAGCAAAGGCGGGCAGTTGGTCCACCTGAGAGGGCTAAAACAACTTCTCTACTTTTAGAAATGGGTTCCAGGATTTTGCGTGCCAAAAGTGCAAAAGTATCCGGAACAGATTCCACTACAACTAGTTGACCCTTTATGAGAGATGCCATGAGCGACCATCAACCTGAACTAGTCGAGATGCCTCGACAGGACCCCAAGTGCCGGAATCATAGGTAGAAAGAGGCTCGCCATTATCAGCCCACGACTTCTGAATTGGCTCTACAATCCTCCAGGCTTGGCGCACCTCGTCTGATCGAATGAAAAGTGTAGCATCACCGATCAAAGCGTCAAGAATCAATCTTTCATAGGCGTCTGCAGGAGGTTCGGGAAACACGTCCGAATAAGAGAAATCCATAGAAACCGATTGAAGTTTAAATTCTGGGCCAGGGACTTTTACTCCAAAATTCAAGCTCACTCCTTCGTCAGGCTGAATTCTAAGAATCAACATATCAGGGCGCAGGTCCCTGGACAACTTGGAGGAAAATGAAAGGTGTGGTACACGTTGGAACTGCATGGCAACTTCAGTTACTCGAGCTGGCAATCGCTTTCCGGTTCGAACATAAATTGGAACGTTCGCCCATCTCCAGTTATCCACATTTAACTTCATTGCTACAAATGTCTCGGTTGTGCTATTTGGGCTGACTCCGGGCTCCTGGCGATATGCAGGGACTTGTTTTCCCTCAATTATTCCACCCAAGTACTGGCCTCTAACTACGCGGTCACCAACTTGATCCGGTTCCATTATCTCGACTGCATGCAACAGCTTTACCTTCTCATCTCTAATAGAGTCTGCCTCGATCCGTGACGGCGGCTCCATTAAAGTCAGTGCCAGCACTTGCATAACGTGATTTTGCACAATATCACGAAGTGCTCCTTCACTTTCATAGAACCCGCCTCTATGCTCTACTCCCAGACTTTCAGCTACGGTAATTTGGACGCTGTCTACAAATCGACGGTTCCAGATAGGTTCAAATATGGCATTTGCAAATCTCAGGGCCAATAAATTTTGCACATTTTCTTTTCCCATGTAGTGATCGATTCTGAACAGTTGCGACTCGCTAAAGGCTTTGTGCAAAGTATCATCTAAGACCTGGGCTCCCTGGAGATCCCTTCCAAAGGGCTTTTCTATCACAAGTCTTATAAAGTTGTCGCCCTCGGGCTTAGTGAGACCGGCCCGGTTTAGCTCACTTGCAACTTCTCCGAACATTTCAGGGATCGTGGCCAGGTAGTATGTAACATTTCCCATTGAAACCCCACTTGCTTTTTCCAATGCCTCCCTTAGCGCCACAAAAGTATCAGGATGGGTATATTCACCTGTGACATATTGTGCTCTTGAGATAATCTCTTCAAACTCGGGGCATGGAGAACCTACGGCTTTTTCAATTAATTCTCGAAAGCCCTGATCATCAAGTTCACTTCTGGCGATTCCTATCAGTGAGAAATCTTTCCCAATGGATCCTGCCCGGGCCAAATTGGCCAGTGCCGGCAAGATCTTGCGGCTGGTGAGGTCTCCGGATGCTCCGAAAATAACGAATGTTACCGGAGGGGCATGTCTTTGGGGGTTCGAAATTAAATCCACTTAGCTAATTCCTATCTTTACTTTAAAATAACTATTTTTTAAAAAAGGTCGATCTCAAATACAAATAAATGTCAGTTGTAGTTTCAAGTAATAAGGTCACTGATATCATCAACTCCAATTCGTATTATTCGGCGAGAGTGAGCTTGGAGACTCTCGTAGTCTCCAATTGACTGAGCGGCAATCAGTGTGGCGAAGTCATAGTTTTTGCCCGGGATTCCCTGCTGCTTGGGAGGCGTATTGTCAACTAACTGTACACATACCACCGAGTTCGGGCCGCCTTTGTGCAGCTGGCCGGTGGAATGAAGAAAGCGAGGACCGTATCCGGCAGTAACTGCAATCGAATTGAACTTGTCCCTTATGTGGCGGCGTAGTGATTCAAGTTTGTCATCTTGGCCAAAAGGCAGGTATGCCTGGATGCTGATGTAATCGCCTTCTTTTAGTGACGACTCCAACCACGGGTACAAATCAGATGAGCTTGATGTAGGCAATGTCGGAAGGGGAAGTTCTTCTAAAACCCGGTTTGTATTTGCTTTAGATTCGGCAACATTTGGTTCATTAAACGGGTCAATATCTAAAATATGGCCGGCAATGGAAGTAGCTACTTCGAACTTAAGGAAAAGCCCGGCTAGATCGAGAGGGGAATCGATTGAAACATCCACATGAAAACGATCTTTGGAATCTTCGCTTTCAGTTGTTGGAACAGGAATACATCCCGTTGAGTTCTTTCCGGTTGATTCTGCCAACAACTGCTCGAGCCAAAGACCAACCCAACGAAAAGTTTCGCTTACTTTTAGGGTTATCTTGTCTTTTTTGGCCAGTACTGCATTACCCAGGTCGATCCCTAACGAAACAGCCTCTTGGTAGTTTAGATTTCTTGCGCTTGCCAGAAATTCATTTAAGTCGTATCCCACAAGCGCTGCAGGAACTAATCCGAAATGAGAAAGTACCGAGTAGCGGCCGCCAATGTCTGCCCGGTTTCTAAATACTCTTTCGAATCCCTCCGAGACTGCCAGGCGGTCTAAGGCGGTATCCGGATCGGTAATAGCAACAAATCTCTTTGGGTTTATTACTTTGGATCTTGCAAAGGCATAAAGCACATTTGGTTCCAGTGTGGTTCCCGATTTTGAGGAAACTATAACTAAGGCATCCTCGAAATCAACTTCTCTAAGAGTGGTTGGATGCGTAGTATCTACTACTATTAGATCTCTCTTGGACTTTCCAAAACTTTTAAGAGCTTTGCCCAGCACCAATGGCCCAAGGGACGAGCCGCCCATACCCAATAGAATTATCCGTGAATAACTGACAGAATTTGCCCAATTTGTCAGCTCATTGAGATCAATTTCGTTAAAGACGTCCAACCAGCCAAGACGGTTGCTTGCGACGCTATCTGTCGGCCAAAGCGAGAGATCCTTTTCCAAAAACCTTCTTGTCACAGATTCAAGTTCAGCTGCCAATTTATCTCCTTACAATTAGAGGTGCTTTTGAGTTTAATTACTTGTTCGCCGCTTTTTTGCCCAGAGTATCTAGAAGCTCAACGAATGAATTCCTAAAGGAGTCGATTCCTTCCTGTTCCAATAAATCAGTTACCTCCGCCATGGAAATCCCCAAACTTTCTATTTCTGCCAGTTCGGATTTCACTTCATCAATTCCGGAATTAACAGTGGTTTTAACTTTCCCGTGATCCAAAAACGCTTCGACAGTATTGTCCGGCATTGTGTTGACCGTGCTTGGTCCAATTAGGTTATCCACATATAAAAGATCGGGGTATGAAGGGTTTTTAGTGGAAGTGGATGCCCAAAGGGGCCGCTGCACTTGGGCTCCATATTTTTCTATTTCCAACCACCTGGACGAAGAAAATCTCTCTTGAAATAATTCGTAGGCAAGTTTGGCTTGAGCAACCGCAGCCTTTCCCATAAGAGACTGTGCTTTGTCTCCACCAACTGCCAAGAGTCTTTTGTCAACTTCCGTATCGACTCTACTTACGAAGAAAGATGCCACCGATGCAGTTTTCGAAAGATCCGTTTCACCTGATTCAATACTTTTTTCAAGTCCTGACATATATGCATCGATTACTTCGCCATATCGCTCCAAGGAAAATATCAAAGTAATGTTAACGGAGCGACCCTCCGCTATCATTTCAGTAATTGCCGGAAGACCTTCTTTGGTAGCGGGTATCTTTACGAGCAAGTTTGGCTTGTTGATTACTTTATTTAGCTCAACAGCCATCTTCAAAGTATTTTCCGTATCTCTTGCTAAAAGTGGGGACACTTCAATTGAGACAAATCCATCTCGGCCATTGGAGTTATCATAAGTCTTTGACAGAATATCTAAGGCGCCATTTATGTCGGTTTTAACCAGTTCCCAGTAAGCTGCCTCTACGGTTAACCCATCTTTTATAAGCCCGTAAAACTGTTCGTCATAGTCGGCGGAGCCTTCAATGGCTTTGGTGAATATTGTGGGATTGGAAGTTAGTCCTCTGATGCCTTTATTTACAAGTTCGGAAAGGGTTCCGTCTTGAATCCAAGACCGGCGAATATTATCCAACCAGGGGCTTTGCCCACCATGTTCAAAAAGATCATTTAATTTTGTCATTTCTTGCTCCTTTGTCCACCCATCCGAGAGATTCTCACGTAGTTTCCTTCGTGAGGTTTTTCTTGTTGATCAGTTCTTTAGCCAGTTGTGCAATGTGATCCGGAGTGAAACCGAATTTTTCGAAATTTGTAGCCTCGTCGGCACTTGCGCCAAATCGATCTATGGCAAATATCTCATCAACATATTTTTGCCAGCCAAAGCTGCTCCCGGCTTCAACGCCTAACTTAGGAACTTCCCTGGGCAGAACTTCGGATTTGTAGGATTCGTCTTGGGCCTCAAAGAGATCCCAACTCGGCATTGAAACTACTGTTGTTTTGACTCCTTCTGCTTCCAAGATTTTTGAAGCTTTGACACAGAGGGGAACTTCACTACCCGAAGCTACCAAAATGACGGCAGGATCGTCAGTTTTTATGAGTTGATAGGCGCCTCTTGACACACCAGAGTAACTGTCTTTAGTGCCCTCCAAGACGTCTAGATTTTGCCTTGTTCCAATGATTGCAGTTGGCCTTTTGTTCTCAACGGCGATTCTCCATGCGTGAACAGTTTCGTTGGCATCACCCGGACGAATTAAGCTCAATCCCGGCATGGCTCGAAGTGAGGCTAAGTGCTCTATTGGCTGATGGGTAGGGCCATCTTGTCCAAGGCCAATTGAGTCGTGAGTAAACGAGTAAATTACATGAGCTTTTGAAAGAGCAGCCAGCCTAATCGAGGGACGCATGTAGTCGCTAAATACAAAAAAAGTACCCGATAACGGCAATATTCCTCCATGAAGCGCCATTCCATTTAATGCGGCCCCCATGGCATGCTCGCGAATTCCGTATGCAATCTGACGACCTCCGTGGTCTTTCGAGGACATAAGATCTTGATCTTTTAATTTCACGCCGGTGTTGCCTGTTAAATCACCTGCACCTGAGAGAAGGTAACTGACGGCTTCAGTTGATGCCTCAACACAAGCCTGCAAAGCTTTTCTCGTGGCAACTTTGCCGCCGGGATCAAAGCTTGGGAGAGCTTCATGCCAATTGGCCTCCAAAGTCGAATTCAATGCTTTCGCAAACTCCGATTTCTTCGGGGAGGCGTCTAATCGGGCCTGCCACTCCAGTCTTTGCTTGGATCCTGATGCCCCTGCAGTTTTATATTTCTTATCAACTTCTTGTGGAATCTGGAAAGTCTTGTCAGGGTCAAGTCCGAGAATTTCTTTGGTAATTTTGATTTCATCAGCGCCAAAAGGATCACCGTGAGCTGCAGAGGTATCGGTGAAGCGAGGCGACGGGTATCCGATATGGCTTCTAATAATTACTAAGCTTGGCTTGGAAGACTCCTTGGTTTTAATAAGTGCAGATTCAATTATGTCCAAGTTCTCGGCATTGTCGCCAATGTCAGTAACGTTCCAACCGTAGGACTCAAAACGCATTGCAACATTGTCGTTATAGGCAAGTTCAGTCGGACCGTCGATGGTTATGTGATTGTTATCATAAATTACCGTCAAATTTCCCAGTTCCAAATGTCCTGCGAGAGAGGCAGCTTCATGACTTATACCTTCCATGAAATCGCCGTCGGAACAAATTGCCCAAGTGTGGTGGTCTACTAGGTCTTTGCCGAATTTTGCCTGGAGCCACCTTTGAGCCATTGCCAATCCAACTGAGTTTCCAATTCCTTGCCCCAAAGGTCCCGTCGTGACTTCTACCCCGACGGTGTGACCAACTTCGGGATGACCTGGAGTCAAACTTCCCCATTTTCGAAATTGCTTAAGATCTTCAACGCTTAAGCCATAACCCGTGAGCGTAAGCATCGTATACAGAAGAATGGAAGCGTGGCCGCAGGAAAGCACAAACCTGTCTCGATCCGGCCATGTTGGATCACTCGCATCATATTTCATGACTCTTGTCCAAAGAACGTGAGCAAGGGGCGCCAGGGCCATGGCAGTTCCCGGATGTCCCGAATTTGCCTCTTGAGGTCCATCCATGGCTAATCCCCTAATGGTCGATATGCCTAAGGCCTCCCAGGACATATCTTGACTTTCTTTTTGGGCTTCACTTGATGTCACGTTTCGACCTTAGTCCAAACAGACCCCGAAGGTGCCCCGGATCTACTTGTGAACTTTGGGCAATGCACTAATCTTTTTCGAGAGGGTCATTTCCAACGTAGGAGGGGTGTGATTCCAAGGCAAGCAGCGCAATTGATACGGCTTCAGTGGAAGTCCAGTGACGATTTCCATTTTTGACAATGACCTCTTTTGGGAAAAAACCTACCACAGGGTGGGTGCCAACGGCCCTTTCAAGGGCATCTGCATCATGGTGCGGAGTAGGGAATAAATTAGTTCCTCTTTTGGTGGCGGGAAATACCAAACTTGACTGGGCTCTTTTCCCCAGCAGTGTAAGTTCTAACCGCTCGTTAGCAAATTGAGAGTCGGCTAGAAAAAACTGCACCAAGGCTCCTACTTCCAGACTTTTGGTGACTGCGATAGCCCTTGTTCTTGGATCTGCGCCTAATACATCAAAAATCCGGAAGTCTTCGATACTAGGTATTTGGGCGCTTTGTGTCATCAGTTCCCCGATACTGAGCCCTCCTGAATTTATCTGTTCAATTTGACTTTGATCCAAGTTTGTTTTAGCCAATTTCTCCAAGAAATCGAGAGATCTGGATTGAGCCAACTCCTTTATTATCGTGCCATCGGAGGAAGTCACCACGACAGGGTCGCCAATTGCAACTGAGCCGATTGATGAAAGAGGAGAGCACTTTAGCGCATCATCAAATGCAATAGCGACGGCGCCACGATGGCGCAAGTGGTTGCCAAGCAACATTACAGAACCATCCCTGCCTAAGCTCGGTACCGTACCACCTATTATTTGGATTCCCGGAATCGCCGAGTCGCACCACTTCAGAAAATTGTCGATGGGGAATGTGTCGTCATCTGAAAAAAGCAGAAGAGTTTTAATTTCCCCGCCGAGAGCACTTTGCCAAGACTGAAGTAGTGAATCCCAGTTGATTTCAGCATCATCCCAGCCGTGGAAGGGGTCCTCGCTTAATTCGATAGCACAAAGTGAACCAACATTGCCGGCCCATAGGCTGACGCCATATCCATGTTCAATTTCCTGGCCGGTCCCTACAATGGCATCAGTTACGGCACCGACTAATACTCCCGGAGAGAGAATTGAATCAATGCCTTGAGCTAATTCCCAAACCGCATCTCCATGGGATGAGGTCATGAATAAGAGTGCAATATCTGGTCCATGTCCAATTGCCTCCATCACCGATCCGAGAACCTCTCCGGCTGCTTCTTGAGGAACTGGATGCTGCGAAATGGCCGATGCAAAAGTCACAGTATTAAGGCTAATCCAATACTTGCTCTAAAGCTACCCTCGCTTCATTAGTAATAGCGCGAAAGACTTGAATTCGGCGAAGTGGATCAAGTTTTTCAAAGAAATCATATTGGAAGCTCGGGCCTAACTCGACGGGGAAAGCCATAAGTGCTTCGCTTACGACTTCTCCCATAAAATGAAGCTTCTCTGTCATCTCACCTGCACTAAGAGAATTTATATGCCCTGCAAAAACCGAGAAAAACATATCGGGGGAAGGTAGATCATCTGTCTCGTCCGCCAAAATGTCAATATGGTCCTTTAGCTCCGGAAATAGGGATATAGCTTTTGATATGAGCCAAAGGCCGGGCGATTCTTGGCATGGAGGCTTGTCCTCGTTTGAATTTTTATCCACAGTTGCACTATATCATGAAATGACATGAAATATGTTATTCAAAGAGCTCTTAAATAAACTTGCGATGATGTTGACTGGGCCAAGGCCGATTGCAGAAATAAATCCAGTTGCCTAAAAATTAAGTGATCTCAGGCCAGGGCTGCGCTGATGGCCACTCCGGCGCCTTCGGGGATTTCGTTTCTGCCAGGAAGAACTGTGACATGGCCTTGACCGTGAACTCCGCCGTTTTCATCTACAATCCAGTAACCTTCACCGTCAGGCGAGGCAAGGATTGATACGGCTTTGCATGAGAGTTCCTCTGGGCGTCCGTAAAAGACGCAGCGTCCGTTTGCAATGACAAATCCATTTTCTAAAAGTATCCAATATCCGTCGCCGCTTGAATGCGACACGATATCTACAGCTTTTGCCTGATGGCTTTCTACCGATTCATATACTGACCCGTGAAACGGCGCTTCGCCAAAATTAACTACCTTCCCGTTTTCACAAAGCATGAGGTATCCGTCTCTGGAAGTTGCTATTGAAACAATCGGAGATTCTAAGCCCATCTCAATTGCCGAGCCATGGTAAATTGCAGTGCCAAGCGTGCTGATCGATCCGTCTGCAAAGGCAACATATAATCCGTCCCCTCTATAATTGGGAGCAATGGCCACGGCTTTTGATTCGTGAGTTCCAGGAATCTCAAATCCGATAACTGCACCCATGGATTCGATTAAACCGTCTTCGAAAAGTATCCAATACCCTAAACCTGTAGAGGGAGATGCAAGTCCAATTGGGGCCGGAGCGCTTGTGAGATCCTCTTGTTCTAGGTCAAGTCTCGCAGAACTTCCAAAGTGGAGAGCTTCGCCTACGGGGACTATTGAAGTGTTAGATGTCAGAATCCAAAGTCCGCCAATTTGCCTTAGGCGGGGCGAGTCATCTTCAACTTTAGACCCAATACCTTCGCCTTCGCCTTCCTCGCCTGATTCGTCTTTGCCTTCATACACCCATTCAGCCACGACACATCCTCCTATCGTCGAGCCACATTTTCATTGCACCTTAGATGCTATCGCCGTGGCTTACGCCTTTTTGGTGATTGTGCAGATTCGAGTCTTGACCTGATAATCTCCCTGCGTTTTTGCAGGTCTTTATATGTTATGGACTTCACATCGGGAGTGAGACCCATGGTGGCTCTGACTCCGTCTAAATCCACGGGGACTTCTCTTGGGTCAAAACCAACGTCTTTGGCGATCCGGTCCCCATGGTGCTCGGCAAAATAATTGGCGATGTGGGCAATTTCACCCAGGATGTCAATATTTGGGGCAAAAAGAGCTACCGCCGAATCCATAAACAACATATTTTTGGCAAATAGCATTAGTTCTTTTGGCAGTTTGGCGCCATAAGACAGGAGCCCCTTGGCCAACTTTTGAATCTCGACAATTATTTCATCAGCACTTAATAATGTGGGATCCACGGCCGGAGCATCCAGTCCCAGATCAATTATGACTTGGTCGATGTCGACATCCATTGGAAGCGCACCCAAATCCCTTAAGGCAGCGATTTGTTCAGGAATTTGATTAGCTGTTGCTCCAACTAAAAGCCTAAGAAATGCAAGCCTTTTGGTAGGGTCAAGTCTTCCAGTAATCCCAAAATCCAAAAGTGCCACGGTCCCGTCGGTTTGCACCAAGAGGTTTCCGCCATGGAGGTCTCCGTGAAATACGCCAAAGAGCATCGCACCTTCCAAGAATGAAATCATCCCTGCTCTCAATACAATTTCTGTATTGACACCAGCGGATTTCATCCCCGCCACGTCATCCCATGCAAAGCCTGAAAGGCGCTCCATAACCAGCACTCTTCTCGTAATGAGTTCAGGATGGGGCCTAGGAACCACGATAGATCTCTGATCCGTAGTGGCAAGGACTTCTGCTACATCCAGCATGTTTTGTGCCTCCAGGCGAAAATCCAGCTCCTCCAGTATCGTGTCTGCAAAAAGTTCCACCAAAGCAGGTGGGTTGGCCAATGAAGAAACCGGAATTCTACCTACTAAAAATGGCGCCAACCAGTTCATGACGGCTAGGTCTTGCCTTACTTGCTGGCTAATTTTCGGCCGTTGCACCTTGACGACTACTTCTTGTCCGTCTCTGAGTTTAGCGACATGTACCTGGGCTATTGATGCTGCGGCCAGTGGTGAAGATGAGAACTCGCTAAAGATTGACTCAAGGGGCATACCTAGATCCTGTTCAATCGTGTTTCTAACATCCTCGAAAGTTTCAGGAGGAACTCTATCTCGAAGCAGCTTGAATTCATCGACTACTTCCGCGGGAAATATGCCTTCACCCGATGAAAGTATCTGTCCAAGTTTTATATAGGTTGGTCCCAGATGTGTAAAAGCAATCCTCAGCCTTTTGGAAAGATCTGATCTCGATGTTTCCCCGCCTTTTTTCCTGGCTCCAAAGAACCATGGAATGAAAGCTCTCAGAATTGTAAATACAACTTGAAATGCCCTTTTAACCGGGGGTCTTCTTCCCTTTTGAAGCAATAGAGGGAGTTCAGCCCTTGTGGAATTTCTTACTTCATTTATGCCAATTCGCCAGGTCATCTCCTCTGGGTTGACAACCCAAGGCGGGTTTTGGCTGAATGCGCCCACTGCGTGGTCAACTGTGGTCATATTACGACGGTAGCGTGTTTTTGCCGAAATTGCACGCGCAATAGTACTTATTGTCAGGCAGGCATATTTTTTTCTTAAAAACACTTGCAAATTTATGAAGTAGTTGTAAGATCACACAAGGACCCTCAAACAGTAGGAGGTGGCAAATGGTGATCACATTAGTGGATCGAACGCCAGGTGTTTCAGATGAGATTAGGGCACGTGTGCCTGAAAAGCTTGAACGCCTATACAGGCATGACCATCACTTGGAGCGTGCAGAAGTGCGTTTCTCCGAGGAACGAAATCCCCGAATAAGCGAGAGAGATCGTTGCGACGTGATGATGGAAGGTCATGGTTTAGTAATTCGAGCCCACGCTTGTGGGCCCGAGGCAGGAGTAGCCCTAGATCGTGTGATCGACAAACTTATCCATGCCCTTGAAAGAGTTGAGAGACCCTACGACAAAGCGAGACGAAGACTTTCATTTAGTATTTAGTCCTCATATTTAACTTCTGATCTTCATTTGGGTCACCAAAGTTGATTTTCGCGCCATTTTTGGACAAGTGAAGCTAAATGAGCATGCCTGGGGTGCCCCAGGGGGTAGCCTTATATGTATGGATTCACGAATGATACTTCCTACTGGCCTTGACATAAGAGCTTCATCTGGCATTGGCGATCCCTCCATCGATGTTTTTCAAAGATTGATGAAAGAAAGGATTGTTTTTTTGGGCACCCAGGTTGATCAGGCTTCCGCTAACTCTGTATGCGCCCAACTGCTTTTACTTGCCGCCGAAGAGCCTGAAAGGGATATCAGCTTATATATAAACTCGCCCGGAGGATCCGTAACCGACGGATTAGCAATTTATGACACGATGCAATACGTATCGTGCGACGTGGCCACAATTTGCGTGGGACTCGCAGCTTCCATGGGGCAGTTTCTTTTGTGTGCAGGAGCACGAGGGAAGAGGTATGCGCTTCCTCATTCAAGGATTCTTATGCATCAGCCAAGCGGGCAAATGCAAGGACAGGCGGCAGATATTGCTATCCAAGCTGAACAGATCGTTTATCTAAAGCGAATGATGGCAGAGAGAATTGCAGAACATACCGGCCAGCCTGTCGAGAAAATCGAAGCTGACTCTGATCGTGATCGCTGGTTCACTGCCCAAGAAGCCAAGGATTACGGTTTTATTGACGAAGTTATAAGCCACGCACGAACAGGTGCGAGTGCTTGAAGATTCGGGGCGATTAAGTAAAGCCACAGTTATGGCTGACACCACATCATCTTCCAAGCTGGAACCACAAAAGAGACCTCCAGCAGTTCTGTCTTCAACCACCGTAAGAGTTGTATCCGCACGCCCTGATTTAAAGGACAGGCTTGTGCTCCTTTGGAGTCGAAGAGAGCTACTTTTTTATCTCGTCAGAAAAGAGCTGTCGACAAAGTATCGAAACTCGACAATGGGTTTTGCATGGTCGATGCTCAATCCGGCATTTATGCTTCTCGTCTGGTATTTCGTATTTGACGTGGTAATGCATTCTGTTATTCCGGGTTTCGCAGTGTATTTGATGAGCGGATTACTCGCATGGAATCTATTCGTTTCATCCATAATGCAGTCCACTACAGCAGTTATAGAAAATGCGTCAATAGTCCAAAAGGTCGCGTTCCCCAGGGAGATTTTAGCTCTCGCCAAAGTAGGGCAAGCTCTGGTATTTTTTGCTCTTCAATTCATTGTGCTGGCTTGTGCTATTGCCATAATTGGAACCACTCCGGACTATAGGGCAATTTGGTTGTTGCTGCTAGCCATAGTCACTTTGATTATTTTTACTTCTGCCTTAGCGATCTTGTTAAGTGCTCTTAATGTTTTCTATAGAGACATTCAGCATTTTGTAGAAGTTGCCACTTTTGCTTGGTTTTTTGGAGCACCCATTGTCTACTCCTATGTATCGACAATGGCGCCTGGTTTGGCAAGAAGGCATTTGACCTGGCTATATTTTTCCGACCCGATGGCATCGATTGTTCTGGCATTTCAACGTGTTCTTTATGGATCAATCTCCCCTATGGGACCACACGGCATAGTAAAAGTACTCCCTGACCGATCATTGGCTTGGTACGGATCAATGGTGGGAATATTTTTTGTCTTTTCGATTTTCCTCTTCCTCATTTCGCTAATAGTATTTGGCAGACTGGAACCTAATTTTGCAGAGGAACTTTGATGGGAGTTGCTGTCTCAATAGAGAATTTGTCTAAACGCTTTAGGCTGCCCGACCAAAGATTTAACTCGCTAAAGGAAAGAGTTCTTCACTTCGGCCACGTTCCGGTACATGATTTCTGGGCGTTAAAAGATGTTGATTTCACCATAGAACAAGGTTCAACAATTGGACTCTTAGGGCGAAACGGCTCGGGAAAATCAACTCTTTTAAAATGCATTGCCGGCATTTTGCAGCCAAGCGAGGGAAGAGTAGTTGTCAAAGGCCGACTTTCTTCAATGCTCGAATTGGGATCAGGGTTCCATCCGGACTTATCAGGAAGAGACAACATCTTCTTAAATGCTTCACTTTTGGGATTTTCCAAACGTGATATTGAAAAAAGATTCGATGCAATTGTGGAATTTGCAGAACTGGAAGAATTTATTGACTCCCAGGTGAAGCATTACTCTTCTGGAATGTACGCTCGCCTTGGTTTTGCCGTAGCTGTCAACGTTGATCCTGACATTTTATTAGTGGACGAGGTTTTGGCAGTAGGCGATGAAACATTCCAAAACAAGTGTATGGATCGAATTAGAAAGTTCCAAGGGGATGGGAGGACAATAGTTCTTGTAACTCACGGGGCAGACCAGGTTAGATCTCTTTGTGACAAGGCAGTGGCTTTAGC
>JAJYDO010000108.1 GCA_021777355.1 Actinomycetes bacterium
CAAACCAAATGATTAAGAGATTGACAACGGTTGCAATATCAATTATTCTTTATCTTTGTTGATGAAAAATATTCTTCAACTTTGGTTGGCAATATGATTGATGCAAATGGCTTATCGTACACCACTCTATGGGACTCTACCACTCAGGATTCCAAGGACAAGGTGAGACACTAGCTCCTGGGACTTCAATCAACGTAATAGTAGCCAACCAAGCAAGTGTTCCTCCAAGTGAGGCCAAAGTAGTAGTTGCAAATATCACAGCTACTAATACACAAGGCCCCGGATACCTAGTAATTTACCCAACAGGAACTAAAAAGCCAGATACCAGTACTCTTAACTGGAGTGGAGTTGGTGAAAGCGTAGCTAATTCAGCTGCCATTACTTTAGGTTCAAATGGCAATATCACCATCACCAACGGAAGTGCTACATCAGTTGATGTCATAGTTGATGTCACCGGTTGGTATGGGTAGGGCTAGGCATCTTTTTAACTGTTGCTCGACTTAGCAATGCCATTAGTGAAGCTTTGGCGCCAACGAAGGTGTTGCAATGAACACACTTGTAAGTACTTGAGGATCGGCTAAAGTTTCAAAACCAATTGTAGATTTCGTAGCTTTCACGCATTAGGCTGCTTCTACATTTGACTCTGAGGTTTCCCACAAAAAGTAAGTACCTGACCTGCCGAAAAGAAAAAGAGCTAAACGGTGATTAAAACTAAATCGCCTGGATTGCCAGAAGCTTTCGTGAGACGTGAAATTACTTTTTAAAGCCAGCCGGCAAGCCCAAAACAGAGAGCGAGTACCGCATCAATTAGGGCCAACGCCACCACGACTGAAATTTGCTTCTTATGGTTTGTTCCCATATCAAATACCCATGTAGCAACTCCATAAAATGTTGCATATCCAAAAATTACAATAAGAGGGACAAATGGAACATTCCACCACCAGTATGCCCAGCTAAGCACTCCGATTGCGTGAAGAAATATTTCTACGCCTACAGACATCAATGAAAATAAAGTTACGAATAAAATCCTGTTGGGAATACCTAGAATGCGTTGCTTAGGATCTTTTGGCAGCGACTTGACAAAGGGAATACCTGCAATTAAGAAAAAAAACGAGATCTCAATCGAAAGGCCAATAAGAATCAAATAGCTGGTATGTCCAGTAACCGTCCACAGGGCAGCGTGGTGTGAAATGTGGAGAATGGCACTATTGACAAGTTCATTAAACCAATCCATTAACCAAAGCGCCAAACCGGCAAAAACAACGGGCAATCTTCGCTGTTCTATTTCTATAGTGTAAATGTATAGAGCAATTCCCAAAAATGCAATTGTTGACCATTCAAAGTTTGATGAATTTCTGAGCATGTGTTGGGCAACAACCGTTGCGTGAGTAAGTGTACCTAGCATAGTGAGCCAGCCTAACAACCTTACCGGGACGTTGTCGAATCCATTGTTCTGTGGTATAAAAATACATTGGGAATATTTTCCTTAAAGTAGTCGCCACTAGTTCATAAAGCTCACCATATTGGCAGCGTGGTTCGGTACTTTTGCGAGCGAAATAAGAATCGGGTATTTAATCATTTTTTACCAGGTATGAGATAACGTAAAAAACTTGAAAGCCACCAGATGCACTGGTTTTAAGGCCGAACTACTTCTTCGACGAGTAGGAAATTGCCTGGTTCATCTGGTAAAATGGCACCTAGTCGTTCATGATCAGAGTATATATTAATGAAAATAGTTAAAGCTTCTGCTGCGGTACTTATATTTGTAATTCTTTTTCTCCCAATTGTCGAATTGGGCGTCAACCACAGCGCAATAGGGCAGCAGTTCTGACGTCAGCTGCCGCTCCGCTCCCAGCAAATGCAGGTGTTGGCCCCAATATCGTTCTACAGATCCCTTATTGCTTTTCATCCGACAACTGTGTAGCAATTGGCACCGAAACTTCATTGGACACAGGTTCCTCAATTCCCGAAGTAATATTTGCGACAGAGTCTAATGGCATTTGGACGAGCTATGTAATTCCCAATACTGTTTACGTACCGGAATTTGTTGTAAGTTCCATAACTTTCGATTCATTATTCTGTGCATCACCAAGCCAATGCATTGCTACTGGCGTAATTGGCGGATACTTGCCTGAGAGTACAGTCTCGATTCCTGAAACCAATATTTTAGTGCTGAGTAGTAATGGCGGTATCTGGAGGAGCGGCTTCCCGACTCCCGGAGTTGGTAACGAAGTTAACAGCTTATTCCCAAATAATCCTGTTTCAACTTTTAAGTTATCTTGTTACAACATTGATAACTGTGTGGGGTTAGAAATTTATATGGGTCCTTATAGCGTGGGTCCTCTACTTTTAGATTCTGAGGCC
Source organism: Actinomycetes bacterium (assembly GCA_021777355.1). Classification (GTDB taxonomy): domain Bacteria; phylum Actinomycetota; class Acidimicrobiia; order Acidimicrobiales; family JABEUL01; genus JABEUL01. The sequence continues at coordinate 2,365 of JAJYDO010000108.1, forward strand.
AACGGGGTATGGGAGCGTAGCGTCGCTCCGAGTCCAGGAAATGCCATCGTGCCAGGGGGGGGGTGACATTTCCATTGCTTGCATCATGTCCTAGTGCCACCTTGTGCTTCGTTAGCGGATTGTACATTGATCCACTCAAAGTCCAATTTGGAAGTGGAATTGGTATGTGCCCGACGACTTGCCAAGTGGTAATAGACCAATTTAATGGTTCCTCTTGGTCTTCCCAAACTGTTGGGCTTCCAAGTGGCTACATGGATGGTAATGCAGCACTTGCGGATTCCACCTGTCCTACCAGCTTATTTTTAAAGGCAACTGGGACCAGTTGGAGAGACGAGACTATTATTAAGTTTAATGGTGGAAGACACTGACCAAGACAATTATTGCATTATTATCACATCCGTTAAAAGCAAGGATGAGGCGAGGAATTTGGCGTCATCCTTAATTAAGGCGAAGTTGGGCGGCTGCGTGCAGATACTTCCGGTTGAATCTTTCTTTATTTGGGAAAACGAAGCCAAGGCTGTAGATGAGTACTTATTGGTAATAAAGACTAAAGGTTCTTTATATAGTTCAGTAGAGAATTTTATTAAGGCGAACCATTCTTATGAGATCCCAGAAATTATTCGAATTTCTATTCAGGGTGGTTTGGCTGAATATTTACACTTTATTGATGATGTCACGATTTGAATTCACCATTTCTTAGTTGGCCCTTTCGGGAAATGGTGATTACCAGTCACTTCTAGGTCCGAGAGTGAGTAATAGCGCTTTATTGCAGTCTTTTGTTTGAGAAAATCTCTAAATTGGAAACCATTAGGCGAAACAATGTAGGTAAAGTTTGTGCCCGAGTTGAAATGATTGATAAATCATGTTGCAAATAATCGATAAGCGAGATAGGCGGTACTAGAGTGTTGAAAAACAAGGCAGCGAATGTTTTGAGGCTGTCTAGGATTTTATGTTTGATTGTTGTGCTTTGCGCAGCCTGTAGCAATAAAACGGCGGCTAATTCAAGCGGTGGCGGCGCTTTTGTCAATACTGGTCCTGGTGCGCCCGAGCTTTCTTGGCTCCACGTAGTTGATCCAGCAAGCGGAGTTCCATATTTGGCAGATTCAAATGGCAGAAGGGTAATACTTAGAGGGGTGGCAGCAGTTGGATTGGAAGATGTTGCATATCCAAACGCAAACGGCAAACCTGCGATCTTTCCGGTTGACCCAAGCAGTTATGAAGGCAAATGTCCAAGTGCTTCGCCTCTTTATCCTCAGCCAGCGCTTTGCGAGGTGAATAGCAGTGAATCTGAATACTCTCAACCAACTACTCCAGGATCCAACAATGATTTTGCCGAGATGAGAGCCCTTGGGTTTAATCTTGTCAGACTGGTGCTTGATTGGAGCGAGTTGGAGCCCGAACCGGGGGATTACTCAACGACGTATTTGAACAGGGTGTCCCAGGTGGTTTCGTGGGCATCCCAACAGGGAATTTATGTGGTGCTGGATATGCATCAAGACCAATATTCAAGGTACATTCTTCCCGAGCCGGCCGACAAAGCCTCCTCAACCTGCACCCCGTCGGGAGGATCTGACGGCGCGCCTAAGTGGGCCGTATTTACTGACGGGAAATCTGCTTGTGCGCTATTTGGCCAAAGTGCATTAAATCCTGCTTCTTCGGCAGCATTTTACGAATTTTGGCACAACCACAAAGTAGCTGGGTCAAAAGGCGAGTCACCGGGATATGGGCTTGAAGATCATTACATCGGGGCTCTGGCTGCTCTAGCCAACAGATTCTCATCTAACTCAGATGTTCTTGGTTATGAATTGATGAATGAACCACAGCCCGGGTCAATTGCATCATTGCCAATTGCCAATATCTACCAAGCTTCCGCTAACGATCTCTATCCATTTTACAAAAGGGCCATTGAAGCCCTAACCGGAGTGCGAGATTCCCTGGCTACCTGTCCGATGAATTCTCCGACCGGAACCAATTGCGCTTACCCTCAGTTAGCCCGCGTAAGCAAGCAGGCAATTTTATTCGAGCCTATGGCATATAGAAATTTGCTGGATTTCTCTCCTCAAGTGAGTACGACTTTTAGCTCCTATGCCAACCTTGTATACGCCCCGCACGTATATACCCATGCTTTTACCGCTGATCAGTTTATTGGCTACACTCCTCAAAACTCTCCCTATCCACCTTCTTACACTTTTGGTTATCAAAGCGCTGATAGCGACGCAATTGCAATGCATGCCGCAGTTTTGACTACGGAGTATGGAGCTGGTGCAAATACCGACAGTTTTATTCTCGCTGGTGAAACTGCAGCCCAGGATGAAAGTGCAACCGGAGGGACCCTATGGGCCTGGAAGGGATTGTCCTCTAGTCAAGGAAGTTGTTGGTGCGTGAGGTGGCAGTACTCTTCTTATTCGACTACATCAGACGGCACAAATGGTTCGGGAAATCCCAATTCAAAACCGAGTCCGAATGATATTCTAATTCCATCTAGGGCTACGTACTTGGAAAGGATTTATCCGCGCTATATTGATGGGACCTTAGGAGCATATGGATATGATCCGGCGACAAAAAGTTTTGCTTTGGTAGTTACTTCGAGCCAAAAAATTACTCCGGGAAACCATGATGAAGATGCCGAAATTTATATTCCGGCGACTGTAGGAGCTAATGCTTTGGTTAGTGGTTCGGCGAAATTGGACGGGAGTGTTTCCGAACCGGACGGTTCAAGGCTTATTTACATTGTTCCGACTGGAGGGAGCTATATCGTCACTGTGGGTAGTAATGCAAGCGAGCTTGGGGTGGTCGAGGCAGAGGCCAATGCGCCCTTAGCTCCGATTAATGAGGTCCAAGCCCGAGCCCTTCTCCAATCCAGA
>JAJYDO010000047.1 GCA_021777355.1 Actinomycetes bacterium
ATCGCTACAACCACAATCTTGAAACTGCCAAGTCTTACTTTTCAAAAGTCGTCACAACTCATACTTGGGAAGAAAGAGAAGAAACTTGCAAGTTAGTGGTGGATGAGGGAATGGAACTTTGCTGTGGGATCTTGCTTGGAATGGGTGAGAGCGATGCACAGAGAGTTGAAGTTCTCTTCCAGTTACAACAACTGAGACCAAATGAGGTGCCGCTAAACTTTTTGAACCCTAGGCCTGGCACGCCATTTGCAAAAATGCCATTAGTAGACCCACTCGATGCAATTAAGTGGATTTCTATTGCCAGGTTGGCACTGCCTGATGTAATTCTTCGATATGCAGGAGGAAGAGAAATTACATTAGGTGAACTTCAGAAAATGGGAATGAAATCGGGAATTAATGCCCTTATAGTAGGGAACTATCTCACTACATTAGGTAGAACTCCAGAGGAAGACTTAGCCATGCTGAAAGATCTGTCCATGCCAGTTGGCGCCCTAAGTGGGGTGCTTTAACTTTCAATATGGCCGAGAACACTCAACATTGCACCGGCTGCGGCTCTATTGAGTGTCCGGGTTGCCAGGGAGAATTTGATCCTCCCAGATTCTGCAGGTACTGTGGCAAAAAACTTAAGGTAGTCGTTACACCTGCGAGCTTTGTAGCCTCATGCAAGGTTCACGGGAGTTATAAACCGTAAATTTAAAGCCAGATTGTATAAATTGTGGGTATGAACCTTTACAATTACATTCCGCACCCAAGAATTGAAGCCAGAAAATCTTCCGGGCCGCCAAAAACTGACGATGTCCGATTAGGGATAAATGGGAAAATTGGAGCCCTAATAACAGCAGCAGTTGGCACAATGTGGGCAGCCTACATTTTCTTTTTCCTCACTTTGGTATCCCTGCCGGCCACTATAACGAGCCATAATGCGGTACTAATAGTGCAATGGATTGCCCAGACTTTTCTCCAGTTAGTGCTTCTTCCGATCATTATTGTAGGTCAAAACATTCAGGGTCGAGCTTCGGATAAAAGAGCAATTGAAACCTACCAAGACGCAGAAGCCATTCTGCACGAATGCCAACAACTCCAACAGCACCTAGCAACTCAGGATGACGTACTCGTAAATATGATGGGCAGGGTTGAAACTATGTTGGCCAAACTTGGTACAACTTAATCCTCGGGAATATATTCGTAAATTTGATCAGAATTGCCGATATGGCATTTCTGAGATTATGTAGAGGTATTCTGGATAGATGGACAAAATTGCCGTTGTAGATACAACGTTTGCTCGCATTAACATGGGTCACTTTGCTCGGGATGAACTTTCAAAATGCGAAGGCCACGGAGAGCGTTTCGAAATAATATCCAAAACAGTTCCCGGTTTTAAAGACTTGGCAGTTGAGTGCAAACGCCTAATTGAAATTGATGGAGCGAAAATTGCAATTGCTCTCGGGATGCCAGGAAAAGCTGATATCGACCAAGTATGCGCTCATGAAGCCTCACAGGGCATAATGGCCGCACAGTTGATGACAAATACCCACATTTTGGAGGTATTTGTCCATGAAAACGAAACGGATTCCGCTGACGAACTGCGACGAGTATGTGAAGACAGAGCACGAAAGCATGCAAAAAATGCTTTCTGGATACTTTACGCCCCGGAAGAACTGGCCAAAAGAGCTGGACAAGGAGTAAGGCAGGGATTCGAAGACGCTGGGCCGGTAGCTTAACCTGAAATAAATGCCATAAACGGCCATTTCACGAAAAATAATGCTTTTCGTGGTTAATGACTCGATAATCAGTTAATAATTCCAGGTTTTGTCCCAAAATATTCGGTATTAGAAGAATAACTCTATTCGGCAAATCATTGCTTTTCTTAAGTAAAAAAATTACACTCTTAACTAGTCAGTTGGAGGTAGTCGAAATGGAATCTATAACTTTAAGTAAAAACCATGATTTTGAATGGCAAGAGCCTTCAATGCATACTGCGCTCAAGAAGATGTTGGGCCAGCCACTTAATTCACCGATCAGGCTAGCTAGTCCCGAGGAAATAGACGCTATTTTGCGAAGAGCGTTTCAGGAGCTTCCTCGCAGGAGGCGTTGGATCTAACCAATTCAAAAAATCAAAAGTTTTTCAATTTCTCCTTCAAGTTCCATTACATTTGTAAAAACTGAAATTTCATATTTTCTTGAAAGCCACTCTCTATTGAGAACTTGAACCCTTTCTTTTTCATCAAAGAAATTTAGGAATACAATCAAATTTTTTGGTTTATATTTTTCAACTTTGAACGAATCAAGCGCACTTCTTATACTGTTAATTGCGCCTAACCTTGCATCTGACACCAATATCACCAGATCGGGTTCTATTGCCTTGACAAAGCCGAGAGCATCTGAATCTTCGCATTGCGGGGACCTTATTCCACCGGCTAACTCCACTATCCCAATATCACTTTCGCCTCTCCACTTGACAGAGTCGACTAAGTCCCGAAGAACAAATGGCATCAAAGATAGCTCTGCCGCGGCCATCGGTGGGGCCAATGGGGTCTCGAACCAAAATTCCTTGGAACATACTTCATAAGGAGACTCCTGAGTGGAGTCGGCCAATAAATCAGCGTCAGTTCTTCCAATCTCGCTTACTCCAAATGACTGGGCTGGTTTTCTTGCGGAAGCCTTAAGCCCTTTTGAAAGGAATTCTTTCGCTAATTGCACGACTAGCCAGGTCTTTCCAATCTCGGTCCCTGTGCCCACTACAGCAATCAGCAATTTAGGTCGCACATCTTTGGTCATCTGATTATCCGGCCCTGCCATTTACAAACTTTCTTAAACATCTTCGCCTAATTCAACAAATTGGGTAAGTAGACCATATTACCAATTCTTCGACAGATCCACTTTTAAACTATTTTCTGCATTCATAAAGCGCTTTACCTGCTTAGCTTTTTGCGGTGCTCCTGGACACTTGTTTTGGCAGTCAATCTTGCTTCGTTTCAAAACCTATTCCACCAACTTGTCTAAAAATATTAGCGAATTAAATCAGCGTATTCACAGTCCCAAACGCTTAAAAGACACAAGACTTGCACCGCCTTAAATCTCTGCCTAAAATCTATAATACATTCTTATCAAGCGGTCAAGGGCCTATAGATTATTAAGTCGTGTTTTTTGTCTAGTCCTAACTCCTTTTGTTTTGCTTGCTATTGGCTAGTTGTCTTCACTCCGCAATTATGCGTAAACTTGGTACATGAGCATCTCGGTCGAGGAAAAGTACTTAAAGGAACTTCGGGAAATCGTGATTGCAAATGTCGATGTTTCGAAATGGCAGCCAGTGGTATTTGGTTCAAGGATTAATGGAGCTTCCAGAAGATATAGTGATATTGATTTGGGTTTTAAGGGATCATCACCAATGCCGATATCCATGATTGCCAAGCTATGGAATGCATTTGATGACTCGGATATACCCTATGTAGTTGACATCGTAGAAATAAGCTTGGTGAATAAGGAGTTTTTGAAAGAAGCGCTGTCGGAAATGGAAAATCTCCTCCCATGAGTAGAATAGTTGCGCAAAAAGCACAGTTGCATAAAGCCAGGAACTTTTTGGATCGCATATTGAGTTCAGAATAAAATGAAATTCAAAGGGCAGATGCCATGCAAGCCTTTGAGGTTGGCTTTGAGCTTGCATGGAAATACCTCAAAAACATAGTAGAAGAAAATGGAACCCTAGTTGCCAGCCCAAAGTCCGTTTTCCGCGAGGCTGCAAAACAGGGACTACTTGAAAGTCCTGAAGTATGGTTTAGTTTTTTGACCGTGCGGAACAATACTGTTCACGCATACATCGAAGAGCTTGCCAACGAGGTCTATAAATTTATTAAGATTTCTTTTCTTGACGAATTAGATAAAGTCATTGGCATTGAGATTTAACATTTTGATCTAAACGCGAAGATAAAGGGAATTGATAAAAGCAGGCTACTTGAAACCTTCTAGCGGTCCAGCCACTCCTCAATAGCAAGACAAAGTAGTTCAATTTCCCGGCTTGTGTGTATGGCGCTCAAAGCAATCCTCAGCCTGGAAGTCATTGGAGCAACAGTTGGCGGCCTAATGGCAGTGATAAGAAGACCCCTATTTAGAAAAAACTTGGAAGCTTCAATGGCAAGTGATTCCTCGCCAACAATTAGTGGCAATATCGGACTTGGGTGATTGCTTTTGAGTCCCAAATAAGGTGCCACGACTTCGACATTTTTCCTGAGATTTCCTAATAGTGTCTCTCCTTCTTCGCTTTGAATTACCGACAGTCCTCCTAAGGCTCCTCCGGCATCTCCCGGTGAAAGAGCCGTTGAAAAAATGAAAGATCTTGCTCGATTAACCAGAAGATCACAGATCTCACTTGTTGTAGCCACAAAGCCTCCGAGAGATCCTAACGTCTTTGAAAACGTGCCGATCCTGGCTATCTTGGCACCAAAGTATTTGCCTTCACTGTCAAGATTAAAATATGGTCCCATCACCGCGTGCGCCTCGTCAACAATCAATAACGCTCCAAAACCGGCACAGAGCTTGGCCAGCTCTTCTAAGGGAGCAATATCGCCATCCATTGAAAATACCGAGTCCGTTACAACTATCAAGCGTTTTTCTCTGTTTTCACCTAATAATCTTTCATAGTCGCCGAGATCACAGTGCTTGGCTACTCCAAAATTAGTACGAGATAATCTGCACCCATCGATTAGTGACGCATGATTTAATTCGTCCGAAACAATAAAGGCGTCATCTCCGCCCAAGGCGCTAATTACTCCGACATTTGCACTGTACCCGGACGAAAAAACAAGTGCGCTTTGGCTGCCTTTCCATTCTGCTAGCCTTTTTTCAAGTTCAATGTGGATGTCTAAAGTTCCCGTGACGAGTCTTGACGCTCCGCTTCCTGAACCATATTTTTCAATTGCACTGATTGCACTTTTTTTGACGATTGGGTGCGAAGTTAATCCCAAGTAGTCATTTGAGGCGAAAATTACGGGAGAATTCATCTGATTTCGGGAGATTGGGTACAATTGGCGCCATCTGCGAGATGACTTTAGATCGCCAGTTATCTTGGCAATCCAATTCTCCCAAGTACTGTAATCACCCAATTAGATATTTCTCCATAGTCTTAAATTCTCGCCAATATCACAGCGAATTGTCAAGTGAATTAAGCGATATGAGTAATGCGTCAGTCATTTCATCGATCTCTTTTTTTCCAAAGGTAAGGTGAGGCATTAAAACTATTACATCTCCAAGCGGGCGCAGTAATACCCCATTAGACACGGCGCACTTGCAGATAATCCTTCCCAGTTGACCTTTCAAGTAGCCATTGTGTTGGACTTCAACTCCCACCATTAATCCAACTTGGCGAATCTCTTTGACGAGTGGATGATCTGCAATTTTTCCTTTTAGTATTTCAGCTAAATAGAGTGAAGTTTCCTGAACTTTTCTAACTATTTCCAATTTTGAAAATAACTCTAAATGAGCCAGTGATACAGCGCACGAGAGTGCGTTTCCACTATATGAGTGACCGTGATAAAAAGTTTTTTGGGAAAGATCAGGTCCTAGAAAGGCTTCAAATACTTTGCCAGAGGCAACTGTGGCGCTAATGGGCAGATAACCGCCGCTTAAACCTTTTCCAATACACATGATGTCAGGGGCAATGCCTGCGAGCGTGGAGGCAAAAATCTCTCCAGTTCTTCCAAATCCAGTTGCTACCTCGTCTGCTATTGCCAATAGTTCTAGCTCTTGGCACTTTTCCACGAATGTTTTTACATCTTGAGGAGACGCCATATACATGCCCGCGGCACCTTGACAAACCGGCTCGAATACAACAGCGGCCAAGCGATCCTTCACTTCCAAAACAGCCTCGAGGGCTATTTCTAGCCAGTTTGGCTGCAAGTACCCTGGGGTTCTTAACACCTGGAATCTGAGGGGATCAAATAAATTAGTTCCGAATCCACCATCTCCAAGTGATACTGAACCCATCGTGTCACCATGGTAAGAGTCCCCTAGAGCTAAAAAGGTTTCCCGATTGTCTATTCCAAGATTTTTCCAATACTGAAATGCGATTTTGAGTGCCTGCTCAACTGCGTTGGCGCCATCCGAAGCATACAAAAAATGGGGACTTTTTACCGGAACAACTTTTGCCAGAGCCTCACTAAGCTCAATAACTATTTTGCTGCCATTGCCGAGCAAAGTAGAGTGCGCTATACATCCAAGTTGGTTAATTACTGCCTGGTCAAGTTCAGGAACTTTATGGCCTAGGGTTGTTACCCAGAGGGAGGATATGGCATCCAAGTATTTATTCCCATCAACATCGAATAAATAATGCCCTTCGGCCCGCTCAACAATTACAGGCTCTAAGTCGCCATAAGTTGACATCTGCGTAAAGCCATGCCAAACTCTTTTAGAATCCCTATCAATCCAATCTTTACTAGACACTTTCATCGCTTCTCAGATATGGTCCGAAATGAAAACGTTTTTCACTTCGGTATATGACCGCAGAGCTTCCATCCCCAATTCACGCCCGATTCCCGACATCCCCATGCCCCCAAATGGCGTTGAAGTCCTAACCGAAGAGTTTGAATTGATAGATAAGGTTCCGCTTCTTAGAGCGCGAGCTACTCTTAGTGCTCTTCCTGTCGAGTTTGTCCAAATTGAACCAGACAGACCGTATACTGTGGAGTTCGCGAGTTCTATGGCCTCTGTTTCATCTTTAAATGGAATAACGGTAACTACGGGCCCAAAAATCTCCTCATTGGCTACCCGGGCCGTTTTTTTAGTTGTGGCCAAAATTCGTAGCGGTGAAAACGCCCCTCCCAAATCGGGCAACTTGCTTTCAAAAATCACTTCCACCCCTGACTCTAGAGGGTTGATAAATGAGTCAACTCTTGCTCTGTGCTCTTTGGTTACTAATGGTCCGACTTGGGTATTTGAATCAAGTGGGTCGCCGACTACTACTTCTTTTGTATATGAAATGAGTTTCTCTAAAAACTTCTCATACACGCGAGCCTCAACAATGATCCGACTTCTCGCGCAACAATCCTGTCCGGTGTTTCCAAACACGGCCATGGGCGCAGCTTTTGCCGCTTCATCTAAATCAGCGTCGGCAAATATGACATTTGCAGATTTGCCGCCTAGTTCAAGTGTGACCCGCTTAATAGTCTCAGATGCCCTTTGCATGATGAGCTTCCCGACATTTGTCGAACCAGTAAATGCAATCTTGGCCACATCAGAGTGACTTACCAATCCCATGCCCGCTACCGGCCCGCGTCCTGGCAAGACAGTCAAGACTCCTTTTGGAATTCCACAGTCTAGAGCAATTTCACTCAATCTAATAGCGCTTAAGGGCGTCCATTCAGCAGGCTTTACAATAATCACATTGCCTGTAGCTAAAGCCGGTCCAACCTTCCAAGAAGTAATTAACGCCGGAAAGTTCCATGGAACAATCGCTCCAACTACCCCTAAGGGTTCGTTGAAAGTCATGTCTACTCCTCCGGCTACCGGAATTGTTGCACCGTAGTGTTTATCAACTGCTCCTGAATAGTAGAGGAGTACTTGAGCAACTTCTAAGATTTCCCATTTAGCGTCTTCAATTGGTTTGCCGACATTTTTTGACTCAATTAATGCAAGCTCACTTGCATTTTCTTCAACTGTCTTGGCAAAAGCCCTCATCAGTTTTGCCCGATCATTTGGCGCCATTGCGGCCCATTTGGGCCAAGCTTGTTTTGCATTAGCTACAGCTTCGTCGACTTTTTGTTGATCTGCAGACTCAATCTTTTCCAAAATCTCTAAGTTCGCCGGATTGACAATCTCCATATAATCGGCCATCTAAATCTTTGCTCCTTTAATCAAGCTTGTAATCAGTCTGGAATCTATTGATTGCTCTGGATGCCACTGGACTCCCGCCAAATACCTAAGACCTTCATTTCCTTCGATTGAATGGATCACTCCGTCATCAGATCTTCCAGTCACGCTGAGTCCCTTTCCCAAGTCGCTTACAGCTTGATGGTGGCGGCATTGCACCAAAGCAGATTTTCCAAATACTTCATCCATTTTTGATCTCATTTCGAAATGGACCTCAATCTCGCCGAAGAGTCCTGAACCTGGGCTGTGGTTGGAGGTATTAACCAAATCCGGAATATGTTGATCAAGCGTTCCCCCCAAAGCAATATTGATAATTTGCATTCCTCTGCAAATCCCTAGAAGAGGTTTATCCATTTCAATACAGGCCTTAGTTAAAGAAATTTCCCAAGCATCTCGCTTGGGCGACACGCCATAGCTATAGGGATTTGGCTCTTGTCCATAAATAGAAGAATCAACGTCGCCTCCTCCTATCAATACAACGCCATCGACAATATCGATAACTTCTCTGACAGCCTCGGAAATTTCATCATGATTAGCCTCATTGGCTAGGTCGGAATCCAAAGGCGGAAGCAAAATTGGTCTCGCATCTGCCAATTCGACCGTATCAAGGTACTTCTTTTGGATAATTGCGGCTTCTGTATCCCACGAAGCCCATCTGGCCAATTCCAAGTATGTTGAAAGCCCAATTATTGGTTTGGATCGAGGCACTATCTCAATTTAGTCAAATTAGGAACGCCTTCATTTTTGTTTCCAAATAGCACAATCACATTACTCCTAGTAATTTAAACAATTTAGCAGTAGAAAAACACGTTTGCCAAGCCGCTCAATAACTCTCTTTATAGGAGAATTATCAGTGTAACATATAAAATAATTCTTTATTATCAATATCAGCATAGTGGTGTTTTTAAAAAATACAATAAATAACGTAGGGGAAATCCTGACAATTGCTAGCTTTCTATTTTATTACATCTAGCCTAGAGAAAACTTGCTGGATGTGGTATGATGAAGGAGTGACGGATAATGCAGAAATTGAAAACATTGAGGGTTACCTTCCGGTTGGTTTTTTCAATGGAGGGGATTTTGGTATAAATGAACTTTCTGGAAAGATTGATGGCAGAAAGCTAAGAGGCGACAAGACCCGAATTGCACTGGCAGACGCGATGCTCTCTTTGATCGAAGAGGGGTCTCCGCTGCCGAGCTCAAGAGAAATTGCCGAACGAGCAGGAGTTTCGGTGAGATTGGTCTTTCACCATTTCAAAGACATGGACATGTTGTATTTGGCTGCAGCAGGGTTGCAATACGAGAAGCACTGGAAGAATCTTCACCAAATTCCAAGCACACTCCCTTTAGAAGAGCGGGTCAATAGCATTATCAAGCAACGAACTTCAATTTACAGAGGCGTAGCCCCTGTAAGGAGGGCAACTGCGGCATTAGATACAAGGTCGAAAGTTGTGAAGGAATTTAGACAGATTTTACGTGTTTCCAGCAGAACTCAAATCGAGGCCATTTTTGCTCCCGAGACAAAAAAGGCCAAAAATCCCGAAGAACTGGCAGACGCCATCGATCTCGCCACTTCCTTCGAAGCATGGGACTCCCTGGCTAGGCAACTTGGCGATCTAAATGAAAGAATTGAAAATGCCATGAGTTTTGCTATTTTTTCAATTATCAGATGCTCTGTTGCTAATTGATCATAATTACTTGTATAGTTTCTAAGTTGCCCAAATGGACAAGTTTAGGACACTGTCGTCCTGGCGCCATTTTCACCTAAGAAAGGCCTATGGAACAAGAACGGATAACAAAAGGCCTCAGCAAAATCTCGTGGTGGCCCATGTGGTTGCTCGGAACTGTTTTGCTGGTAGATAGCGCAGATCAGTCAATTGTTCGTGGAGTCGCCACGCAAATTGAGACTTCGTTTCATAATGTCCATGATTTTCAGATTTCACTTTTGGCCTCGGCATCGGTAGTCATAAATGCGCTTGTCACCATGCCGGCCGGATACTTGGCAGACAGGTGGGGCAGGGTTCACGCAATTGCTTACACCGTTGTCATGTGGTCGCTTGTTTCCACATTAGGTGCGGCGGCACCTACATTTCTAACTTTACTCATTCTCCGTGCACTCCTGGGATTTGGACAAGGGATCACAGAGCCTTCGGCAAACAGCCTGATAGCTGACTACTATCAGCGAGACGGCAGAGGACGGGCATTTTCGGTTCAACAATCCTTGATTTTCTTAGGCACGGGACTAGGAGTTGCTATCTCTTCATTAATCGGTGAAACTTATGGATGGAGGGCGGCCTATCTTTTTGTGAGCATCCCCGGCCTATTGGTTGCTTTTCTGGTGTCTCGCATGATTGACCCAGTTCGAGGCGAGTCAGACATGACCTATATCGGAGCAGAGTTGCCAGGCGCCGCAAAAGAAAAAACGAAGCTTTTTGAATTTGGTGTGCGCCGCTTTCTGGCGGATATGGTAATAGGGCTGCGCAGAGATGCAAAAGTTATACTTCGAATTCCTACGCTTCGACTCACACTGGTTGGTGTTGCAGCGATACTTTTTACAGTTAGCGCTGTAGGCTTTTGGCTTCCTGTTTTTTATCAGCGAAGTTACCACATGACGCAGGGCAGAGCCGGTGTGGCATTTGGACTAATGGTCGTTACGGGTGGAATTCCCGGCATTTTAGTAGGCGGAAGGCTCGCTGACCGCCTTATTACCAAGTATCAAACCGCCAGGGTTGTTATGCCGGGTTTATGTGCAATTGCCTCAACAACTGTCTTTTTAATCTCATTTATGAGGTTGCCATTTTCAGTGACAATTAGTCTCCATGTAGTAGGATTTTTCATCGGAGCTATGGCAGTTCCTGCACTTCGAGCCGGGCTGTCAGACGTGACTCCTCATCAACTTAGAGGAACCGGATTCGGGGCATTTAACCTAACCTCAGTACTTTTTGGAAGTGCCGCGGCACCGGTAGTTGTAGGTGCTTTAAGCCAGCACTTCGGCGGGAATCTTCGGACTGCATTTATTATTGTGCTCCCCCCGGTTTATATTGGAGGCATATTCTTGCTGGTAGCGAAAAGACACGTTGTAAAAGATACTATGGCTATATTTCAGGCCATTATGGAAGCAGACCAAGAGGAACAAAAATTGGAACAAGAGCGTTTCCAACAGTAATAACTACTAAGGAGATCCTGCTATGACGCAAGCTGCCAATACCTCTGACACCATTATCTTATACGGAGCTCCATGGTGTCCCGATTGCAAACAGTCTAAAAAGTTTCTCTCGGAACACCGGGTTGCTTTTGAATTTGTAGACGTTGATGACAATCCGGAAGCCTTAGACATAGTAAGAGAACTTCAAAATGGCGGCCAGTCAATTCCAACTATTGTTTTCCCAAGTGGAGAAGTTTTAATTGAGCCATCAGATGAAGAGATCGCTACTACTCTTGGCCTCGGGCTCAAAGCAAATGCAAAATACTATGACTTAATGATTATCGGTGGGGGACCTGCCGGCTTAACAGCTGCAATATACGCTTCGCGGGAGGGAATTGAATCAATTGTTATAGATGGAGGGGGCCTGGGTGGCCAGGCGGGTGTGACAGAGAGGTTGGACAACTACCCCGGCTTTCCAGAAGGCATAGGAGGCGGAGAACTTGCCGACCGCTTCATTGCCCAGGCCAGGAAGTACGGCGTTGAGCTCCTTTCCGGAGTCAATGTCAAATCTGTAAGGAAAGTGAATAATGAAGTTGAGTTAGAACTCTCCAACGGCCAATTAATCGAAGGGCATGCTGCGATAATTGCTACTGGTTCAACATATAAAAGATTGGGAGTTCCTGGTGAAAGCGAATTAATTGGAGCGGGAATTCATTTTTGCTCAACATGCGACGGGCCATTTTATAAGGGAAGCGAAAGACTTGTCGTTATTGGCGGAGGAAACAGTGCGACGGAAGAAAGCCTGTTTCTTACTCAGTTCGCAAATGAAATTGTAATTCTACAATTTGGGGATCTTCTGACCGCATCGTCTCTTTTAGTTGAAAAAGTAATGTCTCACCCTAAAATAAAGGTTTTAACTGGGGTCCAAGTTTCCGAGTTCGTGGGAGATAAGAGACTGAGGGAGGTAGTTTATGTTGACAGAGCTAACGGCGAGACTAAGAAGTTGGAAGCGAATGGGGCTTTTATTTTTATTGGGCTTAGTCCCAATGTTGACTTTCTTTCAGATGACATTGAGAAAGATAAGTTCGGCTTTGTCATAGCCGACCCAATATGGCAGACGAGCTCTCCGGGTATATTTGTAGCCGGTGACGTCAGAAGTGGCTCTACTAAACAACTAGCCGGTGCGGTTGGTGAAGGTGCCACGGCATTATTAAACGTAAGAAGATATTTAGAAGCGCATCACGAAGTAGCCCACAAATTGACAGAATAAGGTGTGGCGCCCATATTTAAGGTGCTAATGGTTGAATGTGGAAATAGCTTCGGCAAACTTGGCAGGATCCTCGATGGGGACCCCGTGCCCGTCGCCAGCGAATACTTGCTTGGTGGCATTTGCCAAACCTGAAACAATCAAGTTCGAATCACTTATTGGAGTAATGGTATCTAAATCTCCAACACAAATTAAAACCGGAATTGTTATGGACGAAAGCTTTTGCAATATGGAGTTATCACTTGCCATCAAGGCCACTGCATTTGATTGTCTTTCTATGGTTTGGGATAAAACTGTTTCCGGAGAACTTTTTGAAATTTCGCCATAGTAGGAAAAAATTTCGGCTCCGGAGTTCGGAGGATAAAGCGCGGCAATTCTCTCAAGTAAAGTTGAGTTCGGATTTGATAGCACTTGAGCATCACTGCTGGTCGGAGGAGTCGATCCGGTACCTCCAGGTGAAGTGTCCGCCAAAACCAAAGATGTTACCATCGTCGGGCTGGTTTCTGCAATACTTAAGGCGATTTGGCCTCCAAGCCCCCAGCCCACAATTTGAAGCGGGGACAGACCACTTCCTGAAATAAAATCCGAGATAATTGTAGATACCCATTGGACGCTATAAGGCTGGCTGGTATCATCGCTTGAATATCCGATACCCGGAAGGTCGACTAATATTACCTTATTATTGGCGCTAAGCGCATTTAATAGCGTTGAACCAAATGACAACATAGTCTGGTCCCGGTCCGGAATCAGTAATATTGGTGATCCAGAACCAAACTCCCTATATGCGAGATAGATTCCGTTAATGCTCACTCTCCTGACGGACCCTACGAAAGACTCTGTGCCACTCGGTGTTGAATTGCCTAAATAGTTGAAAGGAAGCGTAGTTGTGGAGGTTGATGAAGTTGTTGTAGTTGTCGATGCCGATATGTTTTGATTTGGCAAGACCACAACTATAGCCAATGCCGCGATCAATACCGCCAATACGGCTGCGCCAATTTGTAATGATATTTTCCTCATAGTTTCTGAAATTACTTCTCTAAGATGTTTCTGACAATAGTACTACAGTAGTCATTTTTTGGGCACCACACTCTTAGGAGCTTTGAAGCAATAATTGCGATATTGATAGAATATAGTTCCGGTTCGGTTTTGAGCTTTCCCGTTAGGAGAAAAAATGAAAGTACCTTCCTTATTGGTCAGCCTTTTGCTTGGATTTACCTTAGCTGCCTGCAGTTCTTCCTCCCCGCCGGCCTCAACCACGACCACTATGTCCCAATCCAAGGCCCAGCAGGAAATTACCGACGCTTTTGGAACCTTATTCAATCTTCAAGATCCCTCTATTGCGCCTAAAATAGCCGTAACCCAGGATGGTTCATCTTTGGCATCTGCGATGACTTCAACATTTCACTCTCAATTAGCCAAAGCCGCAGGTGGAGCCAAAGTTGAATCAGTAACGTTTGATTCGGCCAGTCAATGCCAAATTGCTGATCTGATCTCGCCATGTGCAAAGGTAAGCTACTCGATAATTTCTCCGGCCGGGACGCCAATATTTCCGACTCCCTCGACAGGTTATGCTGTCGAGGTAGATGGAAAATGGCTAGTTTCCAAATCTACTATTTGTTCGCTGCTTTCACTTGCCAGCACTTCCGGGACCCCAAAGGGTTGCTAAGTTGATGAGGATTCAACAACCTTTCCGCGGCTAAGTTCAACGACATTATCTGCAAAGGTTTTTGCCCGATCAATGTTTTGCTCGATTACCAATATTGACGTTCCTTTTTTTCTGATCTCGTCCATTGAAGACCAGACTTCTTGGGACACTATCGGAGCTAAACCAAGCGAAAGTTCGTCCGCAATTAGTAAAACCGGAGGCGCCACCAGAGCTCTTGACAGCGCAAGCATGCGTTGCTCGCCCCCGCTTAAAGTCTCAGCTTTTTGGAAAGATCTTTCCTTTAATCTTGGGAAGAATGAGTATGCCTCATCAATCTTTTCACCTATTAGCTTTTTAGGAACGGCATTAGACAAAAATACTTTGAGATTTTCTTCGACAGTTAGCGAGGCAAAGACTCCTCTCCCCTCGGGCACATGGGCAACCCCAAGACGCTCAATCCTCCAAGTGTCCTTTCCAGTGATTTCATCTCCTTTGAAGTAAATGTGCCCTTTGCTTGGCCTAATCAGTCCGGAAATTACTCGTGCAACAGTTGACTTCCCTGCACCGTTTGGTCCCAGCAAAGCAGTCGAGCTGCCGTAATTCAAAGTAAAACTTACTCCAAACAGCGCTCTGAAGGGGCCGTAGGAAGCCTCAATATTATCGACAATGAGAAGTGGTTGGTCTTTCTTACTGCTATTTTCCCGGAGCTCCGGCGGCGAATTTATGGTCATGTAGAAATCCCGGAATAAATTGCCCTAACTTTGTCACTACGTAAAACAGTTTTGGTCTCGCCGGTTGCCACAATTTTTCCGGCATCTAAAACAGTCACAGCTGAAGCTAGTTCTTCGACGAATTTAATATCGTGCTCAACTATGATGACCGAACAACGATAGGTCTCAACAACAGCCTTAATTGCATTTGAAAGTACCTGAGCTTCAAGGGAATCAAGGCCAGATGACGGTTCATCCAGCAGAAGTACCTGAGGCGACAATGCCAGAGCTCTAGCCATTTCCACGAGCCTTCCATGACCAAGTGGAAGTGACTCCACTTGGCGGTCAGCCACTTCTGAAAGGTTCAAGCTATTTAATAGAGAGTTTATTTTTTCGCTCTCATTTGAATTTGGCGCACCTCTTGAAAACTGTCTGAAAAAATGAAACTTAGATTCAACAAATGTGCGCTTGGAAGAAGCCGGATAGTTGGAAGTCGGTTCGGTCAAGATTTGATAAAGTGAGAAATTCCCCCAGTTTGAATCTCTGCCTCTAAGTGATATAAGAATATGCTCACTAACGGTCATCCCTTTAAACAGCTCAAGCCTTTGGAATGTTCTCCCTATCCCCAGCCTTGCACGCTTTGGCGTGGAAAGGCCCTTGATGGACTTGCCGAAAAAATATATGTCGCCATTGTCAGGGTGCAACTCACCGGATAATACGGCAAATAGAGTTGTTTTGCCGGCACCATTTGGCCCAATCAATCCATGTATTGTTTGTTCTCCAAGAACAATATTGACATTATCCAAGCTAGTTATTCCGCCGAATTTTTTGGTGACGTCCTTAATTTCCAACACGTTGGCACTTTCCGCTTCCAGCTTGCGTCCAAAGTTCATAGGGCACTCACTTCGACGCCGCCACAAGGCCCTTTTTGGGAAAGAATGACTTTAGCTGCGCCATATACCGGTGCTGGCGCTCGATTATTCCCTCTGGATGCAGAACCCAAGAGATCGCAAGAACCCCCACCACCAAGGGCACTAAAATACCAAAACTCTGTGGTGCAAAAGTGGACAAAAGCTGCTTTACAATCACATAGCCAAATCCTCCCACGAGTGCGCCGTATACGGTTCTTGATCCCAGACCCATACCAGGGACCAAGAAAACAAAAGAGTACTGCGAGTTGAAGTCGTTCGGAGAAATGCTCTGGTCAGTTATTGCAAAAATTCCTCCGCCCAGTCCGGCTATTGCAGCCGAGAGAGTGAAAATTGAGATAGACACTCTCTTGTCAGAAAGGCCAACGGCTTTAGCCCCTCTCCTCGATGACGATACCGCAAGTGCTTCCAGTCCCAGTCTAGATTCTCTGATCCAAACAACGAACCAACTGAGTCCTGCTAAAAATACTAAAACAAATAGCAGCAACAGCCTGGAGGAGTTAAAGCTAATGCTCCCAAACTGCGGTCTTGGCAAAATTACTCCTGTACCTCCGTTACCCATCCATGAGAGGGGGAAAAGCAATGAGTCGGCAAGCATTGCAAATGCGAGAGTAACTAATGCCGTGCCTAAACCTTCCAAGCGAGAAGAAGGAATCGCCACTATGAAACCGGCTATTCCTGCTCCCAAGGCTCCAGCGAAGACTCCCGCTCCAACGGGGAGTGCAAAATGGATAGCCAATTGAGCAGTAACGAATCCTCCAATGCCTGCAAAACTTGCCTGGCTCAAAGAAATCTGCCCTCCCGTTCCGTTCAAAAGAGTTATGGAGAGGAAGATACATGCATATGAAGCACCTTGGCTCAAATAAAATGCCCAAGCGTCAGTGACGTTTAAGGCAACAACTGCAATAGCAAAAGTTGCTCCCAGGCCTACAACCCATCTTGAGTTCCTTCCCTTTCTAACCTGCCTTCTCACTACGTCAAGAGATGGCACGGGAGGATTTATGCCAGCCATCGGATCACTCCTCCCGGCGAGATGAGTAAGTCTTGGATGAAAAATTAATGCGAGTCCAAGTATCACAAATGGCAGTGATGGCCTAAGGCCCTGAGTCCACTGCGCGCTAGTTGGAGCAAAGCCCGCAATAATTTGCTGAGTAATTCCGAGCAATAGGGCGCCTGTCATAGTCAAGGGCAGGCTCGTCAGACCACCTACTGCAGCTGCCGCAGTGGCTGCGACGACAAGAGTTGTAAGAGAAAATGAGCTTACCTGATGAAGAATAGGAACTATCAGCACTCCTGCAAGCCCTGCCAAGAGACTCGATAGCCCCCAAGCTAAAGCTCCTACGCGCTCAGCTTCAATCCCTGAGAGTTCTGCCAACTTTGGACTCTCGACAACCAATCGCATATAAAGGCCGAGCTTGGAAAAGTGCATGAGATAACTCAGCAAGGCTAAAACTACAGCCGTTATTGAAACGGTTACTATTGCTTGACCACTTATTGCGTAACCGCCCAGATGAGCATAAACACTCGAAGGAGCCAGTATCAAGGCGTGTGGCGACGGCGAGGTAGATCCCGCTAGAACGCTAGCAAGCGATGGAATGGCTATTAAAAGTCCCAGTACGCTCACAAGTTGAACTACCACGGGAGCGCCCCTGACATGTCTAAAGAGCAATCGGTCCAGAGCAATCCCGACAAACGGGCCAAATACTATTACCCAAACTACAAACGATACGAGCGGGGACCATCCCGCATCGATTGCCGCATTAAAAAAAAGTGCAACTAGAAATCCTTGAGCTCCTAAGGCCAGATTTAAAACCCCCGAAGTCCTATAACCCATTACAAGGCCAAGTGCTAAAAGCCCGTAAACGCAGCCATATGGGAGACCGCTTAAAATATCAATTGGGAGTTGCCTCACTTAGCTTTTACTGCCTCCTCCGGGAAAAGTCACTCCCGGAAGTCCAGGAACACCATTTAGCGGCACAATTGGAACTTGGGAAGTGTTAGGTGGAAAACAGGTAAAAACCGATCCTCCCGAGCCAAAACGGGAAACAAACTGTGTTCCGACCGCTTGGACAAAGGCCTGGCAGTCGGAACCATTTCCCGTATGGGAAATTCTCCAGTCAACCGGCGGGAGCAGTCCGTTGGCCGTATAACTGGTCAAATTGTTAATTGCCGCTACCAATTTGGCCCTGGTCACATCCTTTCCTGCAGCCCTGAGTCCCGTGACAAAAAGATCGGCGCTGATCCAGCCATCTAACGAAGCTTCAGAGGGCTGAACATTAGGCTCATACTTAGTCATGGCATCGAAATATTGGACCATGCCAGGATATGCACCGGGATCTGTTGTTTCAACCCCGAACGGTGCATGGCTGATCAGAAAGTAAGCTCCGTCCATTAGTGCAGTATTTGTGCTGTTGGCCAAAATCTGCGGATCATAGCCATCGAGCCAGTACTGGGTAATATTTGGAAGCCCTCCTTGATGAAGGTCCTGGCTTAACAGCAAATTTCCTGAAACATCCATGCAGCTAGCTACAAATGTTGCTCCGGAACTCTTTATTCTTCCCACGTCGGCACTGAGATCAACCGCAGGCGCCGGAATGCCTAAATCCTGAAATACCACGGAAATACCAAATTTACTTAGGCCATTTATAACACCTTGGCATCCTTCTTGGCTCTGAGATACGTTGTAGGCAACAACAGCCGCCTTAGTGGCATGCACCTGCTCGGCGAGGAAGGCAACTTCTGTTTGCGGAGCGCTAAAACTGGTATAAGAACCCCCAACCCCAAACATGTTTGGAGATGGCGACCACCCCGGGTTAATTGCCATTCCAAATGTTGGAACTTGTGCATTTGCCAGAAGGGATGCGCCGGCGAAATTAGGTGTGGCCACTCCAACAACGGCAAAAACGTGAAAATTACTAATTAAGTTTCTAACTTGGTCGATATCTTGACTTGGATCAGAAGCATCGTCTAAAGGATATTTGAGATTTAACCGGCGTCCATATACTCCTCCGGTTGCATTTACTTGATCAAAGTATGCATTTACTCCATCATAAATAGGGGCAAAATCTGCAGTCAGTGGGCCAGATAGCGATGCCACGCCTCCCACCACTATTTGGTTCGCACTCAGCCCGTCGCTCCCGCCCGAGTCGGTAATGCTCGGCTTGGCATTGGAACATCCGCTTAGCATTAGAGTGCCGACTACTAGAAGAACCAGTAAAGTTCTGGCTCCCAAGGTCCCATACCTGCTTGCAAAAGTCACTTCATCACCAATCCTTTCGGAGGCACACGGCCTAAACTTTTACCTTAGCTAGATTTTAGGTAAAAACCACGCTTATTCAGTTGTGTCTCGACATGAAACCTAATTTGCATATATAGTGCAGGGAAATCGATTGTTAATGTTTAATCGTTGCTGAGATCACAAAATAGGAGAAAAATGCATACTAGTCGAGATAGATTTAGTTGGTGAGCCCTAACGCCTTCCAACATAGTGGTGTCGGCAAAATACCAAAAAAATCAGCATTACTGAGGGCCAAATTTTATCTCCCGATACTTGTCCTGGTCATTGCTGTTGTACTGGCAGTTGTAGCATATCCGTCAAAATCACCAAACTCCGCTTCTCTTTCCATTGGGAATGCGGTGCTTGGAACTTCTATGGCACAGAGGCCCGGTCTGACCCGATCGGGACTTCAGTGCGGACCAAATATCAGACAGGTAACCTGGTCTAAATACTCCCCAATGTGCGAGCCAAAATTTACAGGGAACAATGGCGGCTCGACTTCACCGGGTGTGACTAAAAACACTATAACGATTACATATAGAGTACCTGCTTCTTCACTAGGCGGGCTGGTAGCTTCATTTTTCCCGGCCCAATTGGTTGGCACGCAGGCACAAGCGCTTCAAACAATGCAAACTTACATTGACCTTTTCAATAAAGAATTTGAGCTTTATAACCGCCATGTAGTTTTGAAAACCTTTGTCGGAAAGGGAAATGAATTAACGGAGCTACAGGGCCAGGGACAAGAGCAGGCTCAGCAGGATGCCTTAACAGCCAAAGCAGATGGTGCATTTGCCGACGTATCGCTATTGGCATCCACCCAACTCTATGATCAAGATCTGGCCAATTCACACATAATTTCAATTGGTGCGATTGCTCAGCCTCAATCTTGGTTTGAATCATATTCACCATATGAGTACTCACCGAATGGAACTTGTGATGCCGAAGCTAACGTGTCGGCCACAATTATTGGGCGAGCCATGGCAAATCAAGATGCAATATTTGCAGGCGAAGGGGCATTTACCAAACAGAAGCGAAAATTTGGGCTCATATACCCTGAAAATCCAAGCTACGCCGGCTGTGCTCTCGAACTGGCAAAGATAATTGCTACCAAATACCACTCCCCAATGGCCAGAGAGGTTGCCTATACAATAAACATCCAACAGGCTGTCCCTCAGGCCACAAACGTAATTGCCCAGATGAAGGCAAACGGAGTAACTTCGATAGTTTGCGCTTGTGACCCGCTTTTTCCGATTTGGCTCGCGTTGGCGGCAAACCAGCAAAATTACAGTCCGGAATGGCTGGCCACGAACTTTGGGGACATTTTTGGCCAAAAGGTATCCACTAGCCAGTGGTCCCATGACATTTCCGGCGGTCTTGTCACGCAGCCAAAACTTCAACAAGAAGCATACTTGGCATACAAAATGGAGGACCCGACAGGAACACCCAGCCCCGAGTTCGCAAGCATTTACGAGCCCTTGCTGTTACTGTTTTCAGGCCTTCAAGCAGCAGGGCCGGATCTTAATCCTGCGACTTTTGAGCAAGGAGTTTTTCATTTGCCGACTTCGCTTCCCGGTGGCCAATTTGGATCATGGTCGTTTGGTCAAGGAACATTTAATCCTATTACGAATTTTTCAATTCTTAGATGGGATCCTCACGCAATTTCAAAACAAGACAATTTACCTGGCACCATGGTGCCCTGTGACGGAGGAAAGAGATTTCCCTCAAGTGTTTCGGGAGCCGATCAGGTTCCTACAGGCGTGCAGCTTAATTGTCCTAAGGTTTCTGGTTAATGCATTTGAAAAATTCGCTTAAGCCTTTGACAAGCGTTTTAGAGTCAAGTCCTGTTTTCAGGGTGGCTTTTGGCCTTTTAGCGCTTATATTCGTGGGATTCGGGGCCAATTTAGTTCTGCCGGGAGGTCTTCCATTAGGCATTGTTTTTTTTGGGGTGGTCCAGGGAGGACTCTACTCCCTTAGCGCACTTGGATTAGTTCTTTTATATAGATCGCAGCGAATCATAAATTTCTCTCAGGCTTCCATAGGCGGATTGAGCGTAAGTGTTTGCATTGTTTTGGTTGACCAGGAACATGTTTCTTACTACTTAGCCGTGGTTGCGGGCCTTTTAGCGGCAATGATCACCGGAGCCATTGTGGAAATTGTTTTCATTCGAAGGCTTTCTAGGGCGCCTCGGCTAATTGTGACAATAGCTACGTTGGGAATTGCTCAACTAGTGGGCTTTTTCGAAGTAATTATTCCCCAGTGGTTTAACCAAACCACTTTAATAACATTTGGAGCGCCTTTCAAAATTTCTTTTACCATTCGTCCAATTATTTTCACTGGCGACTATCTGGTTGCCCTTGGGGCAATTTTTGTAGCGTTGGTTTTAATGTGGATATTTTTGGAGCGGACCAGCACGGGCATTGCCATTCGGGCCTCTGCAGATTCAATTGACAGAGCTCGACTTCTGGGAATTCCCGTCAAAAGACTTTCTCTTATTACTTGGCTGGTTGCCTCTCTTCTCTCAGGAGTTGCCGCGATTGTCTCAGCTCCAAGTTCAATGGGAAACCCGCCTGATCTCACGGTTGCCGCAGGTCCTATTGTGCTTTTAGCACCTTTAGCTGCCGCGGTATTGGGAAGAATGGAAAGCTTGGTGGTAACGGCCATTACAGGTTGCGCTATCGGAGTATTCCAACAGGCAGTTTTCTGGTCATACCCGCACTCGACATATGTGGACGTAGGCCTGCTAATTATTATAGTTGCCTCGCTCTTGGTGCAGCCTCCGGCAATTTCAAGGGGTGATTCCTTAGGACCTGGATCATACGTGGCATTCCGCGAATTCAGGCCAATCAAAGATGCACTTGCTAATACTTTTCCGGCAAGAACCGTAAAGGCCATTGGTCCAATTCTTGTGCTTATATTGGTGCTTTTAGTTCCCGCCAATATGTCCCAGGCCACGCTTCTCCCATTTGCATACATTGGGATTTTCGTGCTGGTTGCCATATCGCTTGTGGTATTGGCAGGTTGGGCCGGACAGATATCTCTCGGCCAGTTTGGATTTGCCGGAGTAGGGGCTGCCATAACCGGAGCGATGCTAGAAAACATGCACGCCGATTTATTTCTTGCTCTGATTTCTTCTGCATTTTTTGGAGCCCTGACGGCCGTAGTCGTCGGGATGCCGGCACTGAGAATAAACGGTCTTTTTTTAGCCGTGGCGACAATGGCATTTGCCGTCCCAGTGGATACTTTTTTGCTCAACGCCACTCAGTTCCCGTATCTAAACCCCCCTCACGTCTCCCCTCCAATTCTTTTCAATCATTTTGACCTTTCAAATATTCATGATTTCTATGTCTTCACAGTGGTTTTAGTTGCAATTGCTCTTATACTTGCTTGGAATTTCAGAAAATCACGAGGGGGCCGCGTGCTGGTCGCTCTTAGGGAAAATGATCCGGCCGCACAGTCATATGGAGTTTCCCCGCTCAAGGCAAGGCTTTCGGGATTTGCACTATCGGGAGCAATGGCCGGAGTAGCAGGCGGGCTCTTTGTAATTCTTCAACAGGGAATCAGTTTTTCCGGTTTTGATCCGGAACTTTCAATATCGGCTTTTACGATGGTAGTAATTGGGGGACTAGGCTCTTTATCCGGTGCAATTCTGGGAGCATTTTATGTGGGGGGTGCCACTTACTTTTTACATGGCGCTTATCAGCTGCTGGCTACTTCCGTTGGGCTTCTTGTCTTGCTAATGTTTTTGCCCGAAGGACTTGGCGGGCTGTTTAATAGGCTCCGAGAAACCTTTTGGGACCTATTTACAAAATTTGCTGGCAATTCAAAGCGAGAAGCGTCGGGCGCAGAGCTTAGACAGTCGTTTCAATCGGTCCGCGGATTTCATAGTGCAATAGGCGCCAAATCGGTTATGCCAGATACTCAAAATGCAATTAGTGAAAAGGGTACTGATTGCGTTGCTTCCCTATCGGGAATCAATGCCTCATACGGACATGTCCAAGTGCTTTTTGATGTAAATTTAACCATTGAGAAAGGCACGACCACTGCCCTTCTTGGCACGAATGGAGCCGGAAAATCTACAATTTTAAGGGTATTATCTGGACTAATGACGCCAGATGGCGGAAAGATTGGAATTCTTGGAAAGCAAAATGTTAAGTCTTCGGCAGAGTCGAGAGTCAAAGACGGGTTCGTCACGGTTCCTGGCGGAAGAGGTATATTTCAATCGCTTAGCGTTGAGGAGAACTTAAAAGTTGCGACTTGGACTACAAAAAATGACGTTGAATTTCTAAGTGCTACATTTGACAAAATTTTTAAGCTGTTTCCCGTTCTAAAAGAGCGCAAGGATTCCAAGGCTTGGATGCTCTCAGGCGGCGAGCAACAAATGTTAACCATATCTCAATCGCTGCTTTGTAAACCTAATGTACTTTTAGTTGACGAACTGTCTCTGGGGCTTTCGCCTATTGTGGTTTCCCAATTAATCGGAGCAGTGAATGAATTAGTAGCTGATGGAATAAGCGTGGTAGTTGTTGAACAAAGTGTAAATGTTGCTGCTTCAATTGCCTCCCACGCAGTTTTTCTGGAACGCGGAACCGTGAGATATGACGGAGATATGCCTGGCCTTTTATCGCGCAATGATCTCTTGAGAAGTGTTTTTATTACTAGTGGTCCCCCTGCTTCGGTAGATGAGGCTGAAGCAAAATTATTGGCCGGCCAGAAAGATCAATATGATCCTTGGTCGAATGGTTCGGGAAACCAAAGTGTGTTTGAACAAGTTGAAAAAACAATTGATTCCGAGGTTTTTTCCGTTAGGCATGTTTCAAAGAGATTTGGCGGCGTCTCTGCGGTTGAAGATGTAAGCATAGCCGTAAATAAAGGGGAGATACATGGAATAATAGGTGCGAACGGGGCCGGAAAGACTACGCTGTTCGATATTTGTTCCGGATACGCCAAGCCCGACAACGGCAAAGTCATCCTTCAAGGAGAGGAAATCACATTTAAAAGCCCTTCTAACAGAGCGTCGCTTGGGCTAGGCCGCATTTTCCAGCACGCGGGTCTTTTCCCTTCCTTGAGTGTCAGGGAAACTCTCACCGTAGCCCACGAGAGATTTTTGAATCCCCGTGATCCCGTATCTTCAATGCTTAGGCTTCCTGCGTTAAGAAAATCCGAAAAATCGGTAAAATCCAGCGTAGAATACCTGTTGGCACTATTGCATTTAGAGGACTTTGAGAATGCCTTTATATCTGAACTTTCCACGGGAACCAGGAGGATTGTCGAAATTGCCTGCGCTCTAGCGCATAGACCTCAGGTTTTGCTTTTAGACGAGCCTTCATCGGGATTGGCTCAACGTGAGGCCGAAGCCCTAGGCCCTATGCTGAAAGAAATTCGCGATCTAACAGGAGCTGCACTTATTGTGATAGAACACGATGTGCCGCTTATTTCTTCAATTGCCGATCATCTTACTTGCCTCCACTTGGGAGAGGTCTTAACAAGTGACAAACCCCAGCAAGTACTTGCTAATCCCGCGGTAGTTGCCGCTTATCTTGGAAATGACAAGAGGGCCATTACTCGCTCCGGTACCTAATTCCAAATAGACTTGAGAATTCATGCTATTAGTTGTTTTAGCCAGCCTCGCCGGTGCGTTTTGTTTTGCAGTCGCCGCAGTTATACAACAACATAGGGCATCGCTTGAACCCGAGGCGATGAACCTTCACCCGGGCCTCGTTGCCGATCTTGCTCACCAACCCATTTGGCTGCTTGGAATTTTGGCTAGCGTTGCTGGATTCGGATTCCAGGCAGTCGCGCTTTGGAAAGGCTCCCTAAGCGTCGTTCAGCCTCTTCTGGTCTTAGGGCTGGTATTTGCCCTGCCACTGAGTGCAGCCACTCTTTCCAAGCGTTGGCTCTCGGCTAAAGAATGGGTTGCGACAGTGACGGTAACAGGTGGGCTGGCAGTTTTTTTGCTTACTGGAGATCCCTCCCAGGGCAAAAGCGAGGTCGGGCTGGCACCCTGGTTTTTAGTTGTTGCCATTATTTTATGTATCTCGTTTGCAATTGT
>JAJYDO010000109.1 GCA_021777355.1 Actinomycetes bacterium
CACCGCCTCCTCCAATCTCGCCAGAACTCCACGTAGCAGGCCAAAGCTGTAACTTGCCCTCTAATGTTGCTCCGGGTGGCAATACTTTGAGAATCGGTTGAATAGCTAATTCATGTAGTCTTATGTTTCCAGGATCTCCACTCCCAGGAGGGGGGCTTGGGTTGGCAAAAAACCCTTGGGTAGTAACAGTATGGTATAGGTAGTATCCAAAATACCCAGCTATTCCTGTTGCTATAAGAGTCAGGACAATTATTACGTTGGCTGTTTTCTTACGTATGGGCATTGTTGAAGTCTTTAACATGAGGCCTATGCTTCACCTTATTAGAAGGCGCATTGGCTTGTCTTTTAATCGGTTGAAATATATGGCTTAGCCAATTCTCATTATCAACATGTGGTGCCGTGAAATTAAATACTGCTGTATGCATCGATCCGTCAGTTAGCTTGATCTCAAATACTCTACACCCACGCCACTTTGGATCTGTGCGCCACAGATAGAGGTAATGGTCCGATTCCTGCCTGTCTGATTTATCAGAATCAAAAGATGAAGCAGTGTTAGTTGGAGTCGTTGAACTAGGTGCAATACTGTTGCAATTTGTGGGACCCGATACTGGGAAACCGAGATCAGTAACATCACCTATTGGTGCTTTTATCCCAGGTAGTGAGAACCGGAGTGGGATTACGCTTCCGGCTTGCACATTGTTTACCTTCGGAGAATTTAAAACTGGAGCGAAGAATCCTTTAAACCCTAGATTATCCACCACCCCGCAGCTGCTGCTTTTGCCAGCAATTGATACAAAATCAGTATCACTAACCTTAGTTGAGTTACTTGAGTGTCCTTTAACTGAAACAAAAAGCATTCCATTGGAACTATTTCCAACAATGAAGCCTTTAAAGGTGACAGGAATGCGGATAGCTGTTGATATATAGCCATTTGAATCAGCATTTACATGAAATTCTGCTGAATCTCCATGCTTCTTGCCTGCCACTAGTTGGATTTTCACCCTTGATCCTGGAGAAAATCCACTTGCACTAACATTCATTATCTGCCCGGCCTTGTAGATGCCTTCACATGATGAGCTGAAATCAGCAGTCAAGGGCTGAAGTGAAACTTCTCCAAAAGTCTCAGTTGGAGTTGTGTTCTCTAGTTTTGTCAAAAGTGGCGGCACCACTGGGGCAGGCTGAGCCGGCGGGTCAATCCCAGGTGGAGGGTTTGAGGGTAGATTATGACTGGTAAGGGGAAGGCCGAGAGGAGCTAGATTGTGAACATAGTTTGTGATGTAATCGAAAAGAGCTTGTTCGTAACCTAATTGACCAGGGATGTTAGGGTGAAATGAGCCATTGGCTCCATTAAGAGGATTTTCTACACCGTTTATCCATGCGCCTTTTGAACCGCAAACGGCATGATGGTTATAAATGCTTTTGACGTCAACAAAGTTGATTCCGGCATCGAATGCTGCAACTGCTTCCACTTCGTCGGCAAAATCTGTCATATCGTTGAAAAATGCTTGATCAGTAAGCGTGAAATAAGGTGATAGCTGAAAACAGTTTTGTGCCGAAGTAGCTGTCGGAAAAAGATGCGGATAGTCAAGGGCAATAACTGAAGTGTCAGCGCTCCCAGAACTTCTAAGCTTCTCAAAAGTTTTGAGCCAATTATAATACGTATTAGCTATAACTGTTTCAATAGCTGTAGTGAATTTGGTATTATCAACACAGCTTTTGGAAAACGGACTGGCTCCTAGATCTAATTCTGCACAAGACATTAGAATTGATGAGAATCCGATATCGTTGCCTCCAATTGTCAGAGTCACTAAGGCATCACTCGATGAAACATCTTTAATTTGTCGTTTTTCACCATGCTGACCGAGTGAAAGAATATTATATGTCTTTGCTCCGCTACAGGCATGAAAATTAAGTTTTAAGTGGAGCACGGTTGCAGCAATATCTGAGTAAGCATCATTTTGGCTTCGATGACAGAAATCCGTTGATGTATCAGTTCCTGGCATAAACGGTGGAAGTCCTTCTCCTGAGGAATAAGAATCTCCGAGTGCAGTATATGTAGCCGGTGGAGAAAAATTGGCAGTGACAAATATCCCGCCATATGAAACAGCAAGGCAAAAATTAATCGTTGGACATGAAATTGAATCAAGTCCATATCCAGCCGCTACCGCCTTTGGGCTCGACCAGGAATTATCTCCAATCTCTATTGCATTGCCCTCCACATCTACAGCTACACAAGCCGAGAGCTCTGAACAAGAAACGGAAGCAAGTTGATTGCCAGGATCGACTGAATCGCTCCGCCTCCAGTTGCATAGCTAATGTTACTTCCACCTATGAATACACATTCGCTTATCCCCACGCATGAGAATGATGCTGCTCCCATAAAGTAGAAATTCTGGCCAGTCCAAGTGCCAATGGCGCCCGGCGTCGTACTTGCCAAGTAATAGTAGGTTGGCCCATAGTAGCTGGCAGCTATACAAAGGCCTGGTATTGGACATGAGACTGATGTGATATTAGTGATGTAAGTACCGGCAATCATGATCGTTGGAGTCGTCCAAGTGGATCCATTATAAATAGAGAAATTTCCATCACTCTCCACTGCCATACAGAAATTAGCCGCTGGACATGAGACTGATTCAAACCCTTGATTACCTCCCGCTTCTAGACGAATTGGTGGCTGCCAGACTCCAGAATCGTAAGTAGTAACATATCCACTAAAATCAACTGCAGCACAGAAGTCTTTTGAGGCACACGATACCGATGTACCTGCTCCAATATAGGTTTGATCTTTCCAACTTGATCCATCAAATACTTCGGCAACCCCACCATCACTAATCGTCATACAAAAAGTGGCACTCACACATGACACCGAAATAGCACCATCTAAAGAGGTCACTTCTTGGAGATTCGCTGAAATGGCCCATGTGGAACCATTAAATGTAACGACATTGCCACTTCTATCTACAGCTACGCAAAAAGTAGTTGAAGGACAAGATATTGATTCAAGCATCAGGCCAGTGGGATCTACTTCTTGAGGCGCTGACCAAGATGTGCCATTGTATGAAAGCACATTTCCCCTATTATCTACAGCTACGCAAAATATTGATGTTGGACACGAGACTGACTCGAGTACACCATTTGGATCAATTGAAACTGGAGATTGCCATACGCCATTAGTAGCCGTTATAGCATTGCCAACTTGGTCTACTACTCCACAGTCGTAACTCTGCCAACAAGAAACAGAGGTCATTGAATTTCCCGGATCTACCAGTATGGCAGATGACCATATGCCATTGTAAATGTAGATATTTCCATTTGCAGGATTCTTGTGACAAGACGGGCAAATACGTGAGGAATCAACGGCTATGCAAAAACTCTGAGAGGTACACTTGACCGATGACAGGGAGCCTCCAGTTGTAACCGTTATAGGAGATGACCAGGTTGTGCCATTGTAAAGAAACGATCTTCCTTTGTCGTCGACTGCCATGCAAAAAGAGCTGCTAGAACATGATACGGATGTCAAAAAGTCTGACGAAGCGTCAACTGATACCGGAGAAGACCACTTAGTGCCATTAAAAGATACTGCATATTGCCCACCTA
This sequence comes from Actinomycetes bacterium, assembly GCA_021777355.1. Taxonomy (GTDB): domain Bacteria; phylum Actinomycetota; class Acidimicrobiia; order Acidimicrobiales; family JABEUL01; genus JABEUL01. Next base: position 3,598 of record JAJYDO010000109.1, read on the forward strand.
CAGCTGCGCAAAATAATGACGATACGCAAGAGACAGAATTTAGATATACCGAGTCGGCCACTACGTATGTATTAGACCAATTCGTGCCATTAAAAGTTGACCCATGGCCATCACTGCTGACAGCTATACAAAAAGAACTGCCAAAACACGACACGGATGACATATTAAGACTTGTTTGATAAGGGATTGGACTTGGGGCACTCCAGTTAGCAATCAGTCCGGAAAGGGGACCTTGTAAAGTGCTGGGATTAGGGGTTGTGGCATAGGCAGAACCTGATGAACCAGAAAGGGAGCCTATTAACACCAATGGCACAAGGATGCTTACCATCTGGAAAAAAGAGATGGAAAGCTTTAACACAGTCTTCACTATCGGTAGTCTATTGGCCACTGCTTGTAAGTGTCAATTGACTTGCACAATTTGTGAAACATGGAATTCCAAGGAGAGGCCAGAACGCCTGACATAATAGGAAACACCCCTATTTACCAGGTAAATGCCTGGCTTCTATATCTGGTTATGAGCTAAGTAATGTGGCGTTTTTAGCGAAATCGAGGAGAATTAATGGGTCATCTGCAAAGGCAAGAATGTCTGGAGTGCGACCACTTCCTCTTTCGCCAGATAGTTCGGCTGTCTTGGCTGACAGCATAAAGTTCTTGGAAAATGAATATGTAACTAGATGTTAACGATGCTTGCTAATGGTGTCAATTTTTTTGAGTTTGTTAACAATATTAATGTTTTTAACTCTCTTAGGCGACGCTAGTTAATCATACCGAATTGCGCACTTAACCTCCTTACCAAGTCCGAGTAAATAATTTCTAGAAATAATCCGAAAACTAAACTAACGATTAGTAAGAACGTCATTTGGGTGAAGCCAGTTCATTATCCTGTTGGTGTTGCCTTGACTCTGGAGGCCTCTCTTGTCTGAGCTATTTCCGCTTATTGGTAATCAGTGTTTGCGGTTGAAGACGAATTATGTCCTCTTTGATATGCACCCATATGTTTTCAAATGATATGGCCCGACTAAAACGTGCAACAGGAACAACCAGCCACCCCTCCTGCGCTAAGTCGTCTCCAATGCACCCCAACAACGCAGTCTTTCCCATGCCCCGCAACCCGGTGACGACAATCGGGTTGACCCCTCCACCCTGATCAATAACTCTCTGAGCGTTTCTAACCTTCCTGAGTGCGTCTTCCCGTCCGGCTATGTAAGGTGGCCTAAGCCCAACACCAGGCGTATAAGGGCAGTTGGTTGTTATTATTTGTTAGTATTATAGCAAACACTAGCAACCGAGAAGGCTCTATTCCACTCTCTCCCTTGGCCTATTCAGGAGGATTCCGCCAGATCCCCCAAAAGGTCCAATATATGGCGACCCCGACGGGATGAAAGGCAACAACTA
>JAJYDO010000048.1 GCA_021777355.1 Actinomycetes bacterium
GCAGTTGGCCTATTAACTCCCTGTGGATAGACAGTTAGATACCCGGCTGCTGTGGGATTAGTCACAGTGACATTTAAAACAACTGCACTCGCCCCGCTTGGAACTCCATCTCCGTTTGCTCCGACCACATTTACATTTAATGTGGAATTAGGGCCAAGAGTTGCTCCTGCATAAGTGGAGGGATCAGTTGCACCTGCTCTCGTGTCAGCAATCCTGGTGGGCGACTCCGGATGGAATAGTGATCCCCCTGGCGAAACTGAGTTCGGGGCATAATACCCTTCAACATCGACAACAATATCTAAACTTCCAAATGCGTTATAAAAATCAACCTCACCATTTGTGCCTATGCCCACTGTGACTAAGTTAGGAACAGTTTCGCCTGCTACAAAGTTCAAGTTAGACGCAGTTGGCTTATTAACTCCTTGTGGATAGACAGTTAGATACCCGGCTGTAGTGGGATTAGTCACAGTGACATTTAAAACAACTGCACTCGCCCCGCTTGGAACTCCATCTCCGTTTGATCCGACCACATTGACATTTAACGTGGAATTAGGCCCAAGAGTTGCTCCTGCATAAGTGGAGGGATCAGTTGCACCTGCTCTCGTATCTACGATTCTCGTGGGAGATGTCGGGAAATAATAACTTCCACCTGGAATAGTTGGGCTCTGGTAGTTAAAACTTGAAGTGGCAGTGCCGGAAGGTGATATGGCGCTAACTGTGACGGATCCAGAAGATGAATTAGGAGGAGTGAATAAAGTAAGCGTAGTTGAATTTACATGAATTAGATCGTAACCCGGATTTGATCCAAAAGTGACTTGAGAAACATTCTCTAAATCAGTTCCAATCAAGGTGACAGGCGTATTTCCACTAGTAGATCCCGATGAAGGAGAAATGCCTGAGATTGTAGGTTGAAAAAGATTTGCTATCGTGATCTCTGCATCCAATCCTCCAACGGCGATACAAAAAGAAGTGCAGCTGATGTCTTTGAGTGGATAGTTCCCGCCAGGTATCGAGGCGCTTTGCCATGTAAGTCCAAAGTCAGTGCTCGAAAAGATATTGCCGAGACCTCCATAGGGCGAAGTTCCAACTGCATAACAAATACCTGTCGTAGTGCATGAAATAGAACTTAGTGCGACATTTGAGGCCGGAAAGGTTGACTCCGCCCAAGTAGAGCCCCCATTTGTAGAGTACTCTACATCGGGATTCCCACTCATCGAACCTCCAGCAATCAAACAATTAGTTTGACTTAAACAGTAAATTGATACTGCAGTCATAAGATTTGCACCCAATGTGCCAAGAGTAAATGTTGCACCGGAATCATTTGTGTAAATAACGCCTGGGCTGTTAGTCGTGTCGGTGAAGATTACTCCACAAAATGTTGACCCCATAACGCAATCTATGGAATCTAAAGTCCCAACTTGAGAAGGGACTCCAACTGTTGTCCAAATGGCTCCAGCATCTGTTGTTTCAAAAATTGCAGCAGCTAAGTTGGAGGTCTTTCCTATTATTAAGCAGGTGGTGGAGCTTAAACATGAAATCCCCTCGGTGGCACTTACATTAGAAGGGAGTGGAAATGCGCTCCAGGAACTTCCTCCATTTGCGGAAGAAAGAATCGAAGCGGATTGGGTATTGCTCACTAAAGTAGCAAAGCACAAACTAGAAGATGCACAGGTAACATCATTTACTTCATAAAGCGGCGACGTGAATGCTTGGCTCCAGCTATAGCCGCTATCTTGTGACAACTGAATAGTTGAGTATGGGTCAGCCCCACTGGATATTCCAAAACAGGTATTAGCATCAAGGCAATAAATCTTAGATATGGGGCCGACTGAGTTTCCAACGACTTCTTCTTCCCAAGATGTCAAATTTGTAGAAACAAATGCAAGGCCGTTTCCATTTGTGTCACTCCCTATTGCAGTGCAAAAGTCTTGGAAACAGCTAATCCCATCAAGTAAACCAGTGGTTTGGGTATATGAACTTGCAAGAGATACAGGGCTGAACGAAGTTCCCGAACCAACTTCAATTGCTGGCAGCTTAGCCGTGCCCTGCCCTACAATCACGCAAGGGTTGACAGTATTTCCAACCATGCACGATACATCAGGAGCCGTTTCAAATGTTGTCAAAGTTGTTGGAGATCCGTAAAGCCCTAAAAATGCATCTGACCAAAGTGCGGGGATAGCATTTGAGTTGGTTCCTCCAACCAAACACGTACTTCCATCGAAACAGCTAATCGAGACAAGAGATCCAATAGAGTTTGGCTGAGGTGAGACTATTTGCCAATTGGGATTAGATGTCACTGTCGTTATGATCTCAGGGGAAGTGCCTATGGCGATTGCTTGGCAAATTGTCGCATCACATGAAATTGCGCCAAATTGGAATATGCCAGCGGGGATTGAAAGAGAGTTCCAAGAGGTTCCACCGTTGTTTGTCCAGAAAGAGACAGGATTTGAGTATATGGTAGTTGCATTGGCAAAACAAATCGACGCAGTTGCACAGCTAATTCCTTGATATTTAAGAATTTGACTGGGGCCGGTGGAGTCTATAAACCAGTTTCGCCCGCCATTGGGTGACGATATTAGGCCAGACTGCATAGAAGTTGCATCAAGATCCGACGCCAAGCAGAACTGATTGGCACACGATATATTGTCAATTTGACCGGTTGATGCCGGAAGCGTGTCGGCGGAAAATGATCCGCCGGCGCTAGCTTGAATTATGCCCTGTCCCTCACCATTGGACCCGCCGACAAGGCAGCTTGTGCTGCTTTGACAACTTATTGTGTCCAAAGAGATTCCGGAAGAAACCAACTGGATCGGAGTGGAGGAGTTTGAATCAGAGTAACTTTTGATTTGCTTAGGAGATGGTTGGAATAACTCAACTGCGACCGTAAGTGTCAATATCAAACAAATAGTTAGTGTCCATCTAGAAATAGCACTAGTTATGAATTTCATCATGGTGGCGGAAGTCCTTTGGCTTGTCGAATGAGGGAAAAGAAATGGTCGGCCCGAACAACGGAATATATCGAGGAGTCAAGTCCTAAGAGAATGGGTGCAATTTGAGAAGGTGTGAGGTTCCAAGAAAGTGCTCCAAGAGACACAAATATTGGAGAGTTCCCCGAAAAGTTATTTTTGGATTCAGTTAGGAAATTAGTCAACTCACTAGGTGTTGAGGCCAGTTGACCCGAAACAATCGGGAGCGTACCCGATGCAATATTAAAGGTTGGATTTGAGGTCCAATCGTTTAGAATCCCATTTAAGTTGGGTATGTTGGCATAAGCCCCGGCCACATTTGCCGGAATATCAAGGGGAATTCCCTGCGGGTGATTTAGAGTATAAAGACAACTAAGGCCTGTTTTAGACAAGTAATTTGCAGTTGCATTGACATAGGATTCTATTAAATTCGAAGGCCAACTTGATGGAAACATATATCCCGAGCCGCTGGGACCGCCGACGAAGCAGTCATTTGAGGTTGCATTGGAGTAGTAGTAGCTCATTAACATCGGTGCGCAATCAAACAAAAGAGGACTGATCGACCAATTTAGAGGTATGGATCCTCTAGTTGAATCGTTGAATAAGACTCTCATGTGATGCTCGCAGTATTCTAAATTGTCACCTTCAGTGAAAGTTAGTGTGACGTAGATCTTGTTTTGGAGGAAAGGCGCCGGTGGAAGAGGGGGCGGGGTAATGGTGGCTTGAACTCCACTTGTAACGGACATATTTACAAAATCATCTGAAGCACAAACCGGCACCTGATGTTCGCTTAATAGCGATACTCCACTTACTTCTCCTCCCTCTGATCCACCTGGGAACCACCCGAGGTAGATGCTCATCGGGTCATAGTGAAACAGAATTTCATTGAATAGATCTAGTTCCTCAGGGATCTGTGGAGATAGAGAAAATGTGAAGGCCTTAATAGCAGTTGCAAAGTCTCGAAAGTAGGCATTTACGACATTGGGTGCCAAATTGTCCTGTGGAGTAGATAATGGAAAAACCTCTCCAAAATACGGGACCAGTTCCACAGGAGGAGTACTCGAAGGAAGCATCGGCAAGAGGCCCACCAGGGCTCTTTTAGTACATTGTGGCAAAAGTGAATTAACTGCCCACTTGTAGGCTTCAATTTTGTCACTGAATCTGTCGACAAAGCTGGTGCTCACCAAAAGCCCCGTCGCTTCAATTGCGGCATTGGCCAAGCTTTCGCTACAAACTAGAGAATTAGTAAGAGAGGCCATAGTAGAGGCCACGTTAATGGTGTCGGGCAATGCGAGATCGTAAAGCACAATTGAGCGTGCTACTCCCGGGTGAATTGCGAATAACTCCCAAGGGCTTGAGAGAAACCGGTAGGGGATTCCCAACTCCTCCAACCAAGTCAACCTGCCCTCTTCGTCTTCTTGGAGGAGATATATCTCAGGTTTGTGGCGATTCACGAGACCTTGAAAAGCGCTGAATAATAGCTGCTGATCTTCGGGAAGGCCGATTATAGTGGCAACATCAAGCGAAGTTGGCTGGGAAAAAGTGGGCAACAACTGGTTAGTCGGCCATGAAATTGTGTCTTGTAGTCCAGAAGATAGCGAGGTCAAGACGTGTTTAGCGCCAAAATTGTGCTCAAGTTCAAAAGCAAGGGCCCCAGCGGTGGCTAGCACCGCTCCACTTTTCAATAAGGTACGCCTTGAAAATCTATTCTCGGCCATTTGATTACTTTAGCCTCAATGAGACCTGATTTTCAGTCTCGACCATCTTTCGTTTTGCTTAAAGTTGCACTTGATTCACTTGAAGCGCTCATATAAGGTAAGGGGAAAGCACTTAGAGAAGCTATAGGGAGAAAAGTCGATGTTCAAGATTCGAAAAGAGAAAATGCTCACACCAACTCGGCACAAATTCGGCTTTAGAATCTTGGTGCTCTTCATGTCGTCACTAGTCTTAGCAGGGCTTTTTGAATTGGTAACTTCAACAAGTTACGCCCGGGCGGCAAATGTGGTTGCAGGTTGGGCAGCTCCAGCATCTATTGATCCTGCTGCAGGGAAGCCGACCTCCATCTCATGCCCCTCGTCCACCAATTGTTTTGGAGTAGATGATGTTGGCAATGTGCTTGAACTATCTGCGGGATCTTGGGCTGAAATTCCATCAGTTGATCCCAATACCTATGTCTCATCAATATCTTGCCCCACAACAATTTTCTGCATTGCAGTAGACGGCGGCGGAAGTTTTATGACCTTCAATGGAATTACTTGGTCTCAGCCAGTTAGTTTTGATCCCGGGACAAGCCCAAGTGCGCTCAGCTGTGCTTCGCCAACTTACTGTGTAGCAGTAGATGTCACAGGCGGCGCAGCAGTCTTTAACGGAACAACTTGGTCGAGTGTTGCAACCATTGATTCGGCTTCACAATCAAGTTCAAATGGGCTAACCGCCATATCATGTCCCCAAGCTGGTGATTGCGTAGCAGTTGACGGAGCTGGGAATGTAGTTATTCAGAATTCAGGCACTTTTGCTGCACCGGAATTGGTAGATTCAGGAAATAACTTTACCGGCATATCGTGTCCCCAAGTTGGTGACTGCGTAGCAGTTGACGGAGCTGGGAACGCAGTAATTGAGTCTTCAGGCACTTGGGCATCGCCGGTATTAGTTGACAAGAGTGCATCGCTGACCTCAATATCTTGTACATCTTCAACTTCTTGTGTGGCTGCTGATTCCATGGGAGGCCTAGTTTCTCTAAATGGAACCAGCTGGTCTTCGGTATCGAGTTTAGATCCAGGTTATTCATTTAGATCGATATCTTGTAGCGGGGTTGTCTGCGTGGCGCTTGACAACAGGGGATATGCGTTACAGGACAATCTGGGAGTAAGTACCTCTTTGAGCGAAGTGGAAAGTGGATCTGATCACCTAACTTCAATTTCCTGTGATAGTTCATCATTTTGCGTAGCAGTCGATGTGGACGGCAAAGCGATGGTTTGGAACGGTTCAAATTGGTCGCCCCCCACCAAGGTAAGCATGACAGCGAGGCTAACTTCGATTAGCTGCCCTGGGGCTAGTTCATGCATTGCCGTAGATGGCCAAGGAGGAAGCTACTTGTATTCTTCAGGCGTTTGGACGGCGGGTTCATCTGATTCCATGACTAACGTAAATGCCGTTGCGTGCAGTTCAACTGTTCAATGTTTTGCAGTTTCAGGCGGAGGCTATATCTCGGAATTTTCAGGGCCGTCTTGGTCGACCCCCCAGTTAGCAGACTCGAATGGAGACTTAACTTCAATTTCTTGCGCATCATCAACGTTTTGCGGAGCGGTTGATGGAAACGGGTATGGACTCATTTGGAATGGAGCAAGTTGGTCAAGCCCCACAAAAGTAGACAGTCAAGCAGGATTAACATCAATAACCTGCTTTGCTACAAATTCATGTGTTGCAGTTGACAGCTCGGGTAATTATCTGACATTTATTTCAAATAGTTGGTCCACAACTTCTAGCATTAATAACGGCGGGCTCGCACTTGAGTCGATTTCATGCACATCAATTACCTTCTGCATGGCAGTTGATGAGTCTGGAAGCGCGTTCAACTTGACAACTTCGGGATGGTCGACACAGTCCAACGTAGATCCCAACCCCAACTATCCGACTTCAATTTCATGTCCCACCACTGCTTTTTGCATGGCAGTAGATTTTTCGGGACATGCATTGAGCTGGACTCCCATTAATTCCGGAGTTTTTTATCCAACTGGACCGGTCAGGGTTTGTGACACCAGGTCCTCATCGCCTTCTAACCAATGCAGCGGCGAAACAATGAGCGGAGGCTCGGTCTTAAACGTTGGTGTAGTTGGAGTCAATTCGGACGGAGTGCCTTCTAATGCATCGGCAGTCGTAGCCAATGTGACAGCAGTTGCCCCTACTCTTCCCGGGTTTTTAAGTATTTGGCCAACGGGTACTTTGAGGCCAACTGTGTCGAGCTTAAACTTCTCAGCAGGAGAATACGCCGTAGCTAACCTCGTCGAAATTCCTATAGGAGCAAATGGAGACATATCTGTTTACAACTCTTCTGGAAATACTGATGTATTGGTAGATGTGGAGGGATGGGTAGGACCCTCTGTTAATAATGCAGGCTATTACAATCCACTTACCTCGCCTGTTAGATTGGCTGACACCAGGCCAAACTCTACTTATCAAGATGCCGGTGCCACTTTGGGGCCCAACGGCTCAATCAATGTGAACGTAGATGGCCAAGGAGGAGTACCTTCAAATGGGGTCTCGGCCGTTGTTGTGAACGTAACTGCAACTAATACCTCGGCAAACGGATTTGTTTCGGCTTACCCGGCTGGCGGATCATCGGGAGGAGCTTCCACGGTCAACTTCACGATGGGTTCGTCTGTGCCCAACAGAGCAATTGTTCCTGTAGGCTCCAACGGCGAGATAACTATCAAGAATGGTCCTGGAGATACAACGGACGTTGTGGTTGATATTTCAGGCTATTTCACAAGTTCCACCTCAACTACAACGGGTCTTGTTTATCAGCCAATTCAGCCCGAGCGAATAGTTGATACAAGGGCCAAGTCAGGTTATCAAGGAGCCGGTTCAACTCTTAGTGACGGCGTTGCTGAGCAATTTACTGTGGCCGGTTACGGTGGAATCCCGTCAAGTGGAGCCAGTGCAGTTATGTCCAACGTGACTGTTACCAATACTGTAACGACTACAGGTGGTTTTCTTACAATTTATCCCACCGGCCAAACAATGCCAGCCACCAGTGATCTTAACTGGTCGCCAAATGAGACAGTTCCCAATGCGGTGTTGGCCACACTGGGAACAAACGGAGATATTGAAGCTGAATCCGTCCATTCAAGTGCAGACGTAATCGTAGATGTATTTGGATGGTATGGAGCATCAATATGAAAAAGCATCTAATGAAAAAAAGAACCAAGTCTTATCCGGTCCTGTTGCTTTTGGCAATGGCGCTGATTGTTGCAGGTAATCTAAAAACTTCCGGTATTAATAACACGCCGATACAGTTGCAGTCCAAACTAGTTGACACTGTTCTATATGGCCAAAACGGAACGCCTGTTTCAGTCAATGGACCGAGACTTCCATCGGGTTGGACTTTGGAACCTGCAGGAAGCCAAGTCACCACCCAAGCTCAACCTGATGGTGCTTATCTTTCCCCAAGCGGCCAAAGCCTATACGTGCCAACGACAGGCCAGTGGGATGAGGATTTAAGCGACATCAATACATCAACCCTGGTTAATACAAACGAGCCGGCTGAATCGGCATTCTTGGGAGTTGCAGAAGATCAATCCGGAAATATTTGGGTTGCCGGAGGTGGCAAAAATAAGCTCTATCACTACCAAGATGCAGGTGCAGGAAGTGCAATTCCGCCAGCGAATTCACTGGATAGCGTAATACCTCCACTTGCAAATCCCGCCGGAATAAGTGTGCCTGGATATCCGGGCAATATGGTTTTGGGATCAAATAACTGGCTCTATATTGCAGGCGACTTACCTATGACTCAGTCGGCAATTAATGCAAGTGATCCCGCAGCAGGCCAGTGTCCTGGATCCTCTGATGTGCTAAACAACGGAGCCAGCGGAGGAAATCCCGGGTCTTGTTCGGTGGTTGAAGCAGTTGATGTCTCAAGTCCCAACAACTTCACTCCTACAGTTAATTTAATTCCTGTGGGGCAAGACGCTTATTCCATAGCCATGTCTAAGTCGGGAAATCTTCTGTACGTTTCAAACTGGGCTGATGGGGCCAATACCGCGAGGGCAGGTGGAAACGGCACTGTCTCGGTAGTGCAGATTTCAGGCAATGGCACGGGAAGTGAAATCCAGGCAATACCTGTGGGAGATGAGCCAATGGGAATTGCACTTTCTCCTAATGGATCAGAACTTGCGGTTGCAAATGCACTTTCTGACACGATAAGCATCATTACTTTGGGATCAAATGGACAAGCAGTATCAGTCAGAAGCGTTCCGGTTGGTCTTGAGCCGACTGGTCCAATTGGTGCCCAACCAGTGTCTGTTACTTTTTCTCCGGATGGGAGCGAGATCTTTGTGGCCTTATTTGGTCTTAACGCTGTTGAAGTGCTGCATTCAAATGGGAGCCCAATTCCCCAATCAATTGAAGTTTCATCTAATGGCGGAACACCTCAAACTACTATTGTTCCTTTTACCTTGATCCCCGTAGGGTGGATGCCAATTGCAATGACTGTTGGCCAGTCGGGTTCATCTACGAGACTATACGTTACTAATTTTCAAGGCATGGGCACAGGACCTGGGTTTTACTTCCCTGCAAGTGACACAATGGGAACAACAAGCGTAGAGGGCTCAGTTTCCGTTGTAGGACTTCCCGGCAGTGGTTCGAGCCAGTATTCAACTTGGACCGCCCAAGCCATAGGCGCTGATGATCTTTTACCCATAATCAATTCATCCATTACCAGCAGTGCAACAAATGCCTGTGCGCCGGTTCCACTCCCCGGGGGTGCTCAGGCTTATTCCAATCTTGTTTGCGCGGCTTCTATGAATCAGATTCCAAGAAGCGCGTTGCATGTAGTAATTATGCTTCGAGAGAATAAGACTGTAGATTCAATGCTCGGATATCTAAAGGGCAAGTTACCCGCACTAAATACAGGTACTCAGTATGAGACATACGGGCCTCAAATTACGGCTAATCTCTCCAAATTAGCTTTAACTTATGGAATCAATGACAACAACTATGTAGCCGGAGATGAATCCGCAACCGGGCACTCCACGTTGACTGGTGGCGAGACTACGCCAGCTACGGAACTATTTGTTCATGTGGACAACGATTTTGGGTTGAGGGGCAATAGAAATAATGATCCCCTTGGAGCTGTTGATCATCCACCAACAAGATTGGCCGACGAAGTTTTTAATGCGGGGCTTTCGGAGAGAACCTACGGAGGAGATTTGAATTCGAACTCTCCTGCACAGGCCAATGATATTCCAGGCGATATTTGGGGAAATGGGAGCGGTCCGGTTTTTTCCGGGACTAACACTGATTTTCCAGACACGAACAGACTGGACATTTTTGACAAAGGCTCAACTATTGACCGCGGCTGGGACTCCTTAAACAGCCAGGTTCCACCACCTATGTTTGGAAAAGAAGTAGGGCTTTGCGGAGGGCCGAGCGGGTTCTGCAACTATCCTGGTGCTTCGCCGAGCGACTACAGCAAATATTCACTCGCTGCATGGAGTGCAAGTTACAATCAGTGTATCAATGGAGGAGGAACCGATATAAGTTGCCAGTCAGCAATGCCTTCTCTGTCTATTCTTGAGGTCCCTGACGACCATACTGACGTCTTTAACAATGGGAACAATCCAGTGATGTGGGCACCTCAAGTAATGGTTGCCAATAACGATCTTGCAACCGGAGACATGGTAAGTGCACTTTCAAAGTCGCCCTTTTGGAAAGATACGCTCGTAATGATTGTAGAAGACGATACCCAGTTCACTGGCGATAGCGTCAACGTGTTGAGGTCATATGTGGTTACAGCTGGCGGTTTGGCACGAGTCCTTGGGCCCAATGGCCAGGTAAGCCACCAAGTGTCATCATTTTGTTCGGTTGATAAAACAGTCGAGGATTTGTTGGGATTGGCGCCTATGACTGTTTGCGATGCCACTGCTATGCCGCTTGACTCGATAGTTGCAAACTCGCTGCCGAGCGGGAGCCTTGCGACATATACGCCGGTTCAGCCAACTATCCCGACATTTTTGCCATATCCCGCACCCGGTTCTCCACAACTGAAACCCTGGTGCGCCACGAATACGCCAACTGGAATTGGCTACGAAGGATTGGTTCATTACGGTTCAATTGAATGCCTAGGTTCTTTCATTGGAGCCGTGGCTCAGACAATAAACATTAATAACCTGCCATAAGTTTGGCTGTGTTATCTTTCTGAAAGAAGTGCCTTTAGTGACTTTCGCGAGACTTTGCCGATTGAGGTTTTAGGCAACTCATCTAGCTGGAATAGCTTCCTTGGCTTGGCCCAAGAGCCAATACTTTGCGTGACAACTTGGCCAATATCATGCAATGCAATATTTGTAACGTCTTTTGTAACAACTACAACTACAACTTCGCCCCACTTGTCATCAGGAAGGCCCAAAACTGCTACTTCAGTAAGGTTCAGTTCTGATTTGATTACCTCTTCGACCAGATCAGGCCAGATTTTTTCTCCACCTGAGTTGATTGCATCGTCGAGCCTTCCTAAAATCTTCAACCTCCCGTCAGCTCCGATTTCACCGATGTCTGAAGTAATATACCAGCCATCGCTATTTTTTGGATCAAAGCCAACTTGCATTTCATTTTTAGTTGAACCTTCTCTAAAGGAGCGCAGAAGTGATTTGGACCTTATGTTAACTCTTTTCAATTCATCCAATTTGATCTCAACCCCTTTTAAGGGCACGCCGTCGTAGACAACACCTCCGCCGCTTTCACTTAAACCGTAGGTGTAATGAATATTTTTAGCTAACCCGCTTGGAGGCGACATTCCTCCAATCACTATTTGAGTCCAAGATTCGGGATTAATTCGATCCAGTACGGACTTTACCAAAGATACAAAGTTAGCTCCATCTTGGTTTGCCCTTTTAATGGCATCTGGATCTGGTCCCTTTATTATGCTTAGCTTGCTTGAAGTTAGAATGGATCTTATTACCACTCCTAAACCTCCAATGTGGGCCAGTGGCAGACAGGCCAGCCAGTGATCTGAACTTGGGGTGAAGTTCAAATACTCATGGACGGCGTTGGCACTAAATAGGAGCGATTCCATGGTGTGGACTACAAATCTTGGGAAGCCGGTTGTGCCGCTTGTTCCAACAACCAAAGCATCGCCTTCCATCACAGGCACGGAGTCCTCAAGCAGTACCTCTCCGGAGTGAGTTGAAACAACTGAGTAGGGCTTTATTGCTGAAATAAGTTCGGACTTGGCCTTGTGGCTCAGTCTTTGGTCAATAACCCAAAATGCATCGCCCCTCTCCCAAGCAGCCCTGATGGCCTCCACTAAGGCCTTGGACGGGTCCATGTCAATAGCAACTAAATTAGACATACCAAGATCCTTTTTAGGTCCAAGTAACTTTTAGGTATTGTTTTTGAAGAAGTATCTTTAGAGCAATACATCAAGGAGAAGAATTTTTGTCAGAACCAATATCTATCGACACTACCACCAACTGGGAAAAGTCAGGCGATTATAAAGACATTACCTACGAGACAGACCGAGGTATTGCAAAAATTACTATCTGCCGTCCTGAAGTGAGGAATGCTTTTAGGCCCCAGACATTAAAAGAGTTGGAGCATGCATTTAATGTTGCACGAGACGACTCATCAGTCGGAGTGATCATCTTCACGGGAAAAGGGAATGAAGCCTTTTGTTCGGGAGGAGACCAGAGAATTCGAGGAAACGACGGATACATAGGAGATGACGAATTAGCAGCCAAGGGGATTGGCAGGCTAAATGTTTTAGATCTCCAAATTCAAATCCGAAGGCTTCCTAAGCCTGTTGTGGCGATGGTTGCAGGTTTTGCCATTGGCGGCGGGCACGTACTGCATCTGGTTTGTGATCTTACAATTGCCGGGGACAATGCGGTGTTCGGTCAAACAGGGCCCAGGGTTGGAAGCTTTGACGGGGGCTATGGAGCAAGTTTGCTTGCAAGAACCATTGGGCTAAAAAGAGCCAAGGAGATTTGGTTCTTATGTAGGCGCTATGACGCGAATACTGCGCTTAATTGGGGACTGGTCAACACTGTTGTCCCCGTTGACGAACTTGAGTCTGAAACTGTTAAGTGGTGCCGGGAGATGTTGGCGCTATCTCCTCTTGCACTTAGGATGCTAAAGGGTGGTTTTCATGCCGCAGATGATGGTCTTGCAGGACTGCAGCAGTTTGCCGGAGACGCGACAATGCTCTTTTACATGTCAGAAGAAGGCCAAGAGGGACGAGATGCCTACCTAGAAAAGCGTTCTCCAGATTTTTCGAAGTTTCCGAAAAGACCTTGAAGACCTTGGAAAGTAAAGGCAGTACTGACCTCCCTTCTGGAGCCGGCCTTTGGATCAAGGGAGCGAGGTTAAGAACTCTTCCTGCAGCAATGGCCCCGGTTCTGGTCGGAAGCGCCTGTGGAATCTATAATCACGGCGGCATCCACAAACTTTTTGTAGGAAGATTCTTGCTGGCGGCAGTTGTTGCTTTGTCTTTACAAGTGGGGGTTAATTTTGCCAATGATTATTCCGATGGGATAAGGGGAACAGATAAAGACCGAGTCGGTCCGCTTCGGCTTGTGGGCTCGGGATTAGTTAAACCTAAGAAGGTGTTGCTTGCATCTGGCATCTGTGCTTTGGTGGCTATGGGTGCCGGCCTGGTTTTGGCGATTTATGTGTCGTGGTGGTTGCTTCTAGTTGGCGTGCTTAGCATTTTGGCTGCATGGACGTACACGGGAGGGCCAAAACCATATGGATATTTAGGTCTGGGAGAGGTATTTGTATTTGTATTTTTTGGGCTTGTAGCTACTTTGGGATCTCAATATGTTCAGGGTCACGGAATAACTGAGACTGGAATTGGCGCGAGTATATCCATAGGCTTTTTGGCCAGTGCAATACTTCTGACAAATAATATTCGCGACATCAAAGGTGACTTGGAGTCCTCTAAAAAGACTTTGGCGATTTTGCTAGGAGATTTCAAAGCCCGAGTATTGTACTCATCAATCTGCACCTTGGCTCTTCTCATGGCTGTTCCAATAACGGTTGCCACGAAGCGACCTTTTGCGCTGACGGCATTGGTTGGTGCGCTGCCTCTTGTAAAAGCCATTCAGATAGTTTTAAAGAGAGAAACTGGACCAGCCTTAATTTCAGTTCTGCAAAAAACCTCTTTGGCAGAACTCTTATTTGGGTTATTTTTGACTATAGGTCTTCTTATTTAGTGTTTTGACTGTTGGACAGTTATGAAATTTAGCACTGCTCTGGTGATCTCAAGAGGGCTTTCTATGTGAAGGGCGTGCCCAAGATCTTGAAAAATAATATGGCTCGATTGCTCGATTTGTTCGTTTAACCTTTTTCCAATTGCGCAGTACTTTTCATCAGCGCCTCCGGTCAAAATAAGCGTGGGAGCATTAATTTGGATTAACCTACCCCAGAGAGGTTCAAAGCTTGCTTGGCCATGATTCATTAGTGAATATGCGAGGCCCTTGGCTGAATTTGATTTCCGAAGTTCAATTTCATCTTCTTTAGATTTAATATTTGCAAATAATGTTCCAGAGAGCCATTTTTCCAAAAACTCTTCTAATCTTCCATCTCCAAGCTCCGAAATCTCGTTAGCCAGCCTCGAGTCTTGCTCTTTTCGATTCATCGCTTCCGAGGGATCTTCGATTCCTGCAGTAGTGGAAATAAGTATCAGGGAATTTACTTGTTCCGGGTGCAAAATTGCACAATACAGGGCTGATCTTCCCCCAAGCGAGTAACCCAGAATATGAGCGGGACCCAAATTGGCAATTTGATCTGCCAATTCCTTGGGAGAAAGCTCTACGTCTTTGCTTTTTCCATGGCCCGGCAAATCAACGGTAATTGCATCTAGAGCATAGTATGGGTACTCAGTTGAGATCTGTCTTTGCATTTCTTCCAGTAAATGATCAAATGAATTCATTTGTTGGGTAAAACCGTGGAGCAATATTAAACGGTTAGAATTCTCTTGGACACTTTGATTGTCGATAGTTTGCGTTCCTAAGCGGGTAATCCTTTTAGTTACGAAATTTAGGTCATGGTAGTTCATATAAGAATACGGCTCCGGCAGGCATTAGTGAATATACAAGATGAATTCGTTACTACTTTAATAAATTGTTGGGCAGAACTCGGTATTTGCCACGCTGTCATTGCGCCCGGATCGAGATCGACCCCTGTGGCCCTTGGTTTATTGAGAGACAAAAGAATCTCCGTGCATACAAAACTTGACGAGCGTTCGGCCGGTTATGTGGCTCTTGGAATTGGACTTAGAACCGGAATGCCAGCTGTAGTTGTCACTACTTCGGGAACTGCCGCACTGTCACTTTACCCGAGCATCGCAGAGGCCTCCTTGTCGAGAGTTCCCTTAATTGCAGTCACGGCTGATCGTCCAAATGATCTCCATGGGGTTGGTGCTCCTCAAACACTTGATCAGGACGGCATTTTCTCAAAGTTCACGAGATGGGAGATTTCTTGGCCCCCTCCAACCAAAAGCGACGAGTACGCTTGGGAATCATTGGGAGCCAGAAGCTTTTTTGAAGCTATGTATGGCGGCGAGGGTCCAGGGCCTACGCACATGAATCTTGCATTTCGAGAGCCCTTATTAGGAAAAGACCAGATTAGTCAGAAGATCGTTACGGTACCCATATTCATCAGAGGCCAAAAATCAGCCAGACTTGGCGACTTGGAGTTGGATTCGATTTTTTGCCCGGGGGGAAAAGGAGTTTTTGTGCTCTCTTCGAACTGTGGTTTGAAAGACCCTTCCAAGCTAATTGACCTGGCGGATAAATTGTCGTGGCCGGTTGTAGCCGAGTTGACCTCAGGGCTTCGGAGGGGTTATCAAAACGTAATAGAGCATGCCGATTTACTTATGAAGGTAAAAGAGATCGCCGATGACTTGGTTCCCGATACAATAGTGGCTTTTGGGACCCAAACCAGCTCAAAGGCCACCAATTCCTGGATGAAGTCTTCCGAAGCGCAGGGGAGCCAAATAATATTTGTGGATCCTTACTGGCGCTTCGGAGATCCGGACCGCATAGCCAGCCGCATTTTTGACTGTGACCCAGATGATTTTATAGGTCAAGTAAGTTTATTAATTGAGAAGTTTCCTGACAATAGTGAAGAAATGGTGCAGATGGAAACACCAGGCGGAAATGGCTCATGGCTGTCATCTTGGCTGGAATATGATCAAAAAGCAGAAGAAGCCATTGAAAAAGCCACAGAACTATCCCTCTCTCCAACCGGGCCCGAAGTTGCACGCGCGCTTTATGACTCGCTCCCTGAGGGATCTTCTGTCCTTTTGGCTTCTTCGATGCCGATCCGAGATGCCAACTGGTTTGTTCATGCCAAATCAACCCGGATTGATTCTTTTTCCAACAGAGGCGCAAATGGAATTGACGGGTTGATCTCGACCTCAATTGGCCTATCGATTGGCCAAAATTCAATGGATTATAAAAGCCCGGTTGCCGTTCTCATAGGGGATCTGGCTTTTCTGCATGACATCTCGGGATTAGTGCAGCTAAGTGGTCAAGCAGGGGAGATAAATCCGATTGTATTGGTCGTTGTAGATAACGCAGGCGGGGGGATTTTTTCATTTCTCCCACAGGCTGAGATTTTGGAAAAATCCGAATTCGAGGCACTTTTTGGAACTCCCCATGACCACGAAATTGACGAAATTTCAAAAGGCCTCGGCCATAAGGCAGTGGTAGTCAACACTATGGCAGAGCTCAATGAAGTATTCTCAGAAGTCTTTTATAAAAAGACATTATTCCTAGAAGATCAGCCTTGTGTACAGGTTATTCGGGTGAAAACATATCGGGAAAATGACGTGGATTTTCACAGGCAAGTAGTTGAACTTTTAGGATCAAGCATTAGATAACCAGGGCTTTTAGAAGTTTTCAGATTGACGCTGACTGACCCTTTTTTCATGGCATCATATAGGTGTGAGACACGACAGATCGGGCACTAATCGCAGTTTCAGGGCCCGAAGGGTCAATGAGTTGCTTCGGGAGATTTTGGCAGAGGAGATAACCGAACTATCTGTTTCTGACGATCGCTTTATCTGGCTGACAATTACAGGCGTCAAATCTTCTCCCGATCTTTCAAAAGCCACAGTGTGGTTTGACAGACTAACTCCAGAATCAGCTGAGGCGCTCGCTGAAAATCGCCGTCGGATCCAAAGTGCACTTTCTAAACAAGTCCACATGAAAAGAACTCCCGTTTTAGAATTTGCAGAAGATCCTTCAATCGTGGCAGGCGAGAGAATTGACGAGATATTGAAAAAGGTCAAGCCTTCGGGCGACGAATTCTGATCGTATTGAAGTAATAATCACATGTCTCAATTTATTGACGGGTCACAAGAGCAACTCCAAGCTTCCACCGAAGCCGGACTTGCAATTGTAGACAAGGAAGCCGGAGTCACATCCCATGACGTTGTGGCCTCATTAAGGCGGATTTTTGCTCAGCGCAGGGTTGGACATGCCGGCACTTTGGACCCCGACGCCACTGGAGTACTCCTGGTGGGTTTTGGGAAGATGACCAGACTTCTTAGGTTTTTATCGACATTGCCTAAAACCTATATTGGCGAGATTGTTTTAGGTGAATCTACAGACACCCAGGACTCTTCGGGAGAGGTTGTGTCTTTTCATGACATGTCTGGAGTTAATTTAGAAGAGGTTCGACAAGGCGCGGCGGGACTAACCGGTGAAATCTCTCAAATCCCACCCATGGTTTCAGCAGTGAAGATCGACGGAGTAAGAATGTATGATTTGGCCAGAAAGGGAATTGAGGTAGAAAGGCCGCCAAGAAAGGTTACGGTATCTGATTTCACAGTCGAAGATCAAATTGAGCATTTAGTGTTTCCCTTTAGCGTTACTTGTTCTGCCGGGACCTATGTAAGAACTCTGGTGCACGATCTTGGCGTGTCCCTTGGCGGCGGAGCCCATCTTAGAAATTTAAGACGAGTGGCTATCGGCCAATTTGATGTAGATAGGGCTACGAAAGTTGGCGATCTGACACTCGGGCATTTGATCTCGCCCGCTCAGGCACTTTCATTTATGCCTTTTGTTACTCCTTCAAAGTCTGTCTTAGACAGAGTCGTCCATGGTGCTCCAGTTGCTAAAGTAGACTTAGAGGCAGTGGGGGATGGACCTTGGGCAGTACTTGGAGAGAGCGGAAACTTGGTAGCCATTTACGAGGCAGTAGGATTAGATAAAGCCAAACCTGCAGTCGTACTTGCAAGTTAGCGATTAATTCTTAAAGCAATGAGCATTACATTCCTTCCAGAAGTGCCTGATATGACTGCAAGCGCAGTCACTATTGGTGTTTTTGACGGAGTTCACCGCGGGCACCAGGAACTTATTGCGAATCTGGTCCAAAGGGCAAAGGAATTGTCGCTGCCCTCCGTTGTTTTAACATTTGACCAGCACCCCGCAAATATTCTCGCCCCTAATTTGGCTCCAAAGATGATTACTAGTTTGGATGACAAGATTTCATTAATTGAATCTTTAGGGGTCGACCACGTGGTGGTGATTCCATTTTCCAAAGAGTGGTCACGCCAAAGTGCTAAAGACTTTGTCACAGAGGTACTTGTCGGCAAGTTAAAGGTGAAGGTATTAATGGTGGGCAAGGACTTCAGATTTGGGCGAGATAGAAAAGGCGACGTGTCAACTTTGATTTCTATGGGAAGCGAGCTTGGCTTTTTGGCAATTGGTTATGACTTGGTCAAAAAAGTCCAGGGAAGCGAGAACTTGGATGAGGTAATCTCTTCGACTCTCATTAGGAAGTTAATAACGGAAGGTGATATTGAACAAGTCGCCTTGATGCTTGGAAGATTGCCTTTCTTTAGCGGCGAGGTGGTAAAAGGCGATAACAGGGGAGGCAGGGAACTTGGATTTCCCACCGCTAATTTAGTATTCGACCCCAAAGTGGTTATTCCTGGAACCGGCGTATATGCAACTTTTGTTGATCTGGGAGACGGGAAATTGATCCCGAGTGCCACCTCGGTTGGCACCAGGCCCACATTCCTAGAGGGTGCAGAGGTCAGTTTTGAGACATTTATTATTGACTTTGACGGCAATTTGTACGGGAAGAAACTCCAGGTTCACCTAGTTAAGAAGATCAGAGATGACCTCAAATTCGAAAATCGGGAGAGCCTCATAGCAAGGATGCACCAAGATGTTGCCGACACCCAAGCTATTCTTAGTACCATAAAAGTGTGACAATTCGAGCAATTCGCACATATGGCGACCCCATTTTAAAATTGAAATCAAGTGAAGTAGCCGATATCAACGGTTCCGTGGCCCATCTTATTGAGGACATGAAAGACACTCTTCGAAATAGCGAGACAGGTATTGGGCTCGCTGCCAATCAAATAGGAGCAGATAAGAGAATATTTATCTGGGACTTAGAGGGTGAAGACGACTTTGAAGTTCTCATTAATCCGGAGATTGTAGAATCCCAAGGTGAGTGGGAATATGAGGAAGGTTGTCTCTCCGTTCCCGGTCTACACTGGACAATTGTAAGGCCCAAATTGGTTCATGTTAAAGGTTTTGATCTCGACGGCAATGAAGTCTCATACGAGGCCGATGACCTTTTTGGACGACTGATACAGCACGAACTCGACCACTTGGACGGAAAATTGCTTATAGAGCATTTAGACAAAGACCAATTAAAACAAGCTAAATCAACTTTGAGAGCAATGGCAATGGGCGAATTAATCAAAGAAGAAGAAAGTGCCGCCAAGCCTTCCAGAGGTCTTTGATTTGGTTGCCGGTGATTTCCTGGCGCGAAACATTGTCTTTTTAGGTTCCAGCCCAACTTCAGCATCAATACTCTCAGGACTAATTCAAGTCAATGCTCCGATAGTCCAAGTGGTCACAAGGGAAAAAAAGAGACGGGGCAGAGGGAGTCAACTTGTTTCAACTCCAGTGGAAGAAATTGCTTCAGAGGCAGGGATCGAGTGTATCTACAGTCTTGATGATTTGTGCGTCGAAATTGATTTTGGGATAGTCGTGGCATTCGGAAAAATCATTCCTCCAAGAATTCTCGATAAAATTCCTATGGTTAATATTCATTTTTCACTCCTGCCGAAATACCGAGGGGCAGCCCCCGTTGAGCGGGCAGTAATAAACGGTGATTCTCATACAGGAGTTTCGCTCATGGAAGTTGCTAATGAACTCGATGCCGGACGGGTATTTGACAGCTATGAAATTGAGATTTCAAAAAGCGAGAGCATAGATGAAATAATGACAAGACTCGGCGAGAGAGGACTTCAAATTCTTATGGGTCACATGGCTCAAATAGGAGAAACCTTCACTTTTTCCAAGAACTCTTTAGGAGAACCAAAGCCCCAAGAAGGGGAGGCATCCTATGCGCCTAAAATCGACAAGTCAGAACTTAAAATAAATCTCAACGATGATATAGAGCATATTCAGAACTTAACCAGACTGGGGCGAGCTTGGCTCGAATTTGGAGGCGAGAGATTGAGAATAGACAAATCGGCAGTCGCCAACGAAAGGCTTTGTGCTTTTATGCAAAACTTTCCGGTCGGGTCCATAGTGAATTTAGATAACCGAATACTCACAAAGGCCCAGACCGGAGTTCTGGAACTCCTTGAAGTTACTCCCAGTGGGAAGAGAAGAATGGACGCCACTAGCTGGTACAGGGGAGCTTCAAGTCGAGCTAAATCAAGCGAAGCCCTTATTGTTCACTAGGATAATTGCATGATTCGAATAGCGCCCTCCCTTTTAGCTGCTGATTTTGGTTCGTTGGCTGAACAGGTTGGAGAAATAGCCGGAGAAGCAGATCTTTTGCATCTAGATGTAATGGATGGTCATTTTGTGCCAAATTTGACTATTGGTCCTCCGGTTGTGGCTTCGTTGAGAAAGCATACCGGAATGTTTTTTGACTGTCATCTCATGGTCGAAGAGCCGCTTGAATTTTTAGATCCATTTTTTCAGGCGGGAGCAAATTCTTGCAGCGTCCATGTGGAAGTCCCATCTGTCAAAGAGGCTATTGCTGAGACAAAGAAATTAGGCATGGAAGTTGGGCTCGCATTGAATCCCGATACTCCTTTTGAAAAAGCTGTTCCATATATGGATAGCATCAATATGATTCTCATCATGACAGTGTTTCCCGGTTTTGGCGGACAGTCCTTTATGGCGGAAGTTTTGCCAAAAATTAGGCAGGCAAGAGATTTTATTACCAATAATTCACTTAATGTCTTTGTAGAAGTCGATGGCGGCATCGATCACAACACCGCTCCACAAAGTGCGCTTTTTGGAGCCGACACTTTTGTGGCAGGAACTTCTATATTCAAAAAAGATAGGCCTTGGGAGGCGGCTCGGGTGTTAAAGAACTCGATCCAACAGGCACTGGGTGAGACAAACGGAAATGAGAAATTTAGCTCAGATCCAACTACCCGAGAGAGTTGAAGTGTTTAGCGCCAAAGTATTGGTTATCTCAGACAGTGCATTTAGCGGGGACCGTGAAGACTTAAGCGGACCCAAGATTACTAAGTATTTGGAGTCAAATGACTTTTTCGTAGTAGATTTAAAAGTCATAAAAGACGGAATCGACAGCGTGGCAAATGCACTTATTGCCATGAGCGAGCAGTTTGCAGGTTTAATAGTCACCACAGGGGGAACTGGATTTTCCCAAAGAGACCTCACTCCTGAAGGGACTCTTAAAGTTATTCAAAGACATGCGCCAGGCCTCGCTGAAAAAATGAGGCAATCTTCCCCGCTTGGCCCTCTTTCAAGGGGGATTGCAGGTTGTATTGGTTCGGCTCTTATTGTCAATGTCCCAGGTTCTCAAAAGGGTGCCATTGAGTCGATCGAAGCAATTATTGGAATATTGCCCCACGCGCTTTCTCTCTTAGTTGACCCCGGAGATGCTCATCCGTGACCGAGGCCCTAAAAGATCCAATGGATCTTGCAATTGCGGCCGCGTGGAAAGTCAGGAGAGAAGTCTCTCCAAATCCTTGGGTGGGAGCTGTTATTGTGCCAAAGGGAAATTTGCAAAACACAAGTAAATGGGTTGTAGGTGCAACCAGATACAAAGGAGATCATGCCGAAGTTGCTGCAATAAATAAGGCTCGGGAGAGGTCGATTGATTTAAAAGGCGCCACCATTTATGTCACCTTGGAACCCTGCTCGCACTTTGGCAATACTCCTCCTTGCACCCAGGCAATAATTGAGTCTGGAATCACTCAAGTTGTCTTTGGGGTATTAGATAGTGATCCAAGGGTATGTGGCAGTGGGGTCAGTGCCTTGAGCGATTCCAGGATCGAAGTTATCCAAGCTAACTTGGAACATCAAGAATTAATCAAGTATCAACTCCGAGGCTATCTTCACCAACGAAAGAATAAAAGGCCCTATGTCGTGTTAAAGATGGCCATGACGCTGGATGGATATATTGCCACCCGCAACGGTGAAACTACTTGGATAACATCTGAGACATCGAGAGACGACGTACAACAAATTAGAGCTGACTCAGATGCAATCCTGGTGGGAGCAAATACAATCCGAAAAGACAACCCATCGCTTCGAATCCACCCGAGTGGACCCGGTAGTTTCGAAGGACTCAGGTCAATAGCGGACAATCTTGAAGCACTTGAAGATATCGGCACCGGCAAAAGACCCAAAGAGCTTGCAAGGATTGTTTTAGGCAATATTGTTCCGGGATCCAAAGTCGAGCCCGCCTCTTCTTTCACGGGGGATATCAGCCAATTGCTCCTTGGGCTTAATGATGACGGAATAATTCAGCTAATGGTGGAAGGTGGCGCCTATGTCGCCTATGAGTTCCACTCAAGGGGCCTAGTAGACGAGTACGTTTTTTATATATCACCAACTATCATCGGCGGGTCAAACGGGGTGCCTTTGATGGACGGAGAAGGCGCAGTTGACCTAAATTCGAGCTTCAAGGGCCAAATTACCCAAGTCAGAAGGTTCGGCCCAGATATTAGAATTACAGTATTGCCACAAAGTGGTTGAAAGTTAGTTAGAAGAGGAAAAGTTAAGAATGCCTATATCACCGATTGAAGATGCAATTGAAGCTATTGCAAGGGGTGAGATAGTAGTAGTAGTTGACGACGAAGACAGGGAGAATGAGGGCGATCTCATAATGTCGGCACAGTATGCTACTCCCGAGAAGATTGCATTCTTTCTAAAGCACACTTCCGGATTCATTTGCGCTCCACTATTGCCTGAGCGAGTAGATGAACTGGATCTTCCGTTGATGGTGGCAAATAACACTGAATCACAGCGAACCGCCTTTACAGTCACGGTTGATTACAAACATGGCACCACAACCGGTATTTCAGCTGCCGATCGAGCACTGACTATCAGGGCGCTAATTGATCAAAACGCTAAGGCTGAAGACTTTGCAAGGCCGGGCCATGTCCTCCCTCTCCGGTATCGGCCGGGTGGAGTATTAAAAAGGGCAGGCCACACGGAAGCTGCAATTGATTTAGTTCAAGCAGCCGGGCTTAAACCTGCAGGGGTGTTATGTGAAGTTGTAAGTGAGAGTAAAGCCGAAATGGCAAGGTTGCCCGAGCTTGAAAGTTTTGCCAAAGAGCACAATTTAGTACTAATAACAATTGCGGACTTAGTTAGATACAGAAGGCAAAACGACAAGCTGGTAAAGAGAATATCCGAAGCCACGATTCCAACCAAGCACGGAAAATTCACCTGTTACGCATATGAAAGCGTGCTCGATGGAGAACATCACTTGGCTTTTGTCGCAGGTGATATTGCAGCAGAGGAAAATACCCTCGTTAGAGTTCACTCCGAGTGCCTGACAGGAGACGTCTTTGGATCACTTAGGTGCGACTGTGGACCGCAGTTAGAAAAAGCTTTTGAAAAGATTGCTGAAAACGGGAGCGGAGTTGTAGTTTATCTGCGAGGCCACGAAGGTCGCGGGATCGGCATCGCGCACAAGCTTCGTGCATATTCGCTTCAGGAGCAGGGCATGGACACAGTCGATGCCAATTTGGAACTTGGACTTCCAGTAGATTCAAGGGAATATGGAATAGGTGCTCAGATACTTGTTGACCTTGGGGTCACGTCGATGAGGCTCATGACCAATAACCCTTCAAAATACGGGGGTCTTGAAGGGTTCGGACTTGACATTGTCGAAAGAGTTCCCCTTGAAATTGAGCACAACGGAGAT
>JAJYDO010000049.1 GCA_021777355.1 Actinomycetes bacterium
AATCTTGCATACCTAAAGACAAAAGTTGAGAAAATGGGGCATATACTTGGATCTTTGGAAGAAAGCGAAAACAAAGAAGGCTAAAGATGCCAAGCAAATATGAAAAATTGACTCCGCCAAGTTCAGCTCCGGGAATCATTGGAGGATCTATTGACGGTTCTGACAAGATGGTGGGCATCGTAGCCTCACGTTTTAATTATGAGATCACAGAACGGCTTTTACAAGGCGCTATTAGTGGAGCAAAGTCCTGCGGGGTAGATCCAAATTCGATACATTTGGCATGGGTACCCGGTGCCCTTGAAATTCCGATAGTCGCCAAGCAGATGGCCACAAATTTGCCCGTAAATGCAATTGTGACGCTTGGAGCTGTCATAAGAGGGGAAACCACTCACTATGAAGTGGTTTCAAACGGATGTGCTAGAGGCGTGATGCAAGTGAGCCTTGAAGTCAATGTGCCAATTATTTTTGGAGTGCTGACAGTTGAAAATATGGAGCAGGCATTGGCGAGATCGATGCCTGATGAAACGAATAAAGGCTTGGAGTCAATGGAAAGTGCTATTTGGTGCGCTTCTGTAATGGAGCGGTTGTAAAAGGCCCAAATAAGCCTAAACCCCGTGAATTAAAGCAGTTGCCATGAGGTCTTGATTTACTTGGCTCTTGCACGTTTTTCCTCACGGGCCAAAACAACGTCTTGTGGATCTGAGATCAAAAACGTTGAAGCACCGTGAGCAACTACTCCTATTGACCACCCTCCCAACGGAAATAAAAACCAAGGATATGCATGTCCCGTTACATACCATACAAGGACCAAAAACGCATTGGTAACTACGAAAATTGAAAGATGGAGCAAAAATACTCTCCTCTTAATAATTTGTTTGGCTTCACGTTCTCTAAAGGCCGCTCTTGCAAATTCATCCATTTTCTTAATCCTCTCTATTTTTTACTTGTCAGATTGTCGCCGAATAAGTCATCTAAATGTTCGTTGAGATCCACCAACAGGCTCTCAACGACTTTTTTGTCAGCATTATCGAGCTTCACTGTCCGGTATGGGTTAGTTTTAGTGAAATCAGTAAGAATTTCACCGACAGTGGGTTTTCTCGGGTCATGCTTCAAAGTTCTTTCCTTTACCGCCTGAAGCCGCTGAATCGATTTAGCCGCTTCCTGGCCCAAGGTATCAAGTTCGTAAAGTTTTACTCCGCCATTATCCTTGGATTTGATTAATTTGGCATCTTCTAGACCCAAAAGGGCGGGATAAATAGCGCCGGGACTTGGTCTCCATGAACCGTCTAATTCAATCGCCAGTTTTTGCATGATAGCGTATCCATTCATTGGCGCATCGGTCTTCAAAATATCCAGTATTACCTCTTGAAGCTCGCCATTTCTAAATACACGGGTCATTTCAAGCTCACCCTGGTAATTGAAAGAGGCTCTTCAATTCCCCTAATTTTGACAACTTCATGGGTGCAAGAATTAAATTCAGAAATATCTTCAATGCTCATTGTTTCATCAAATGTGTGGGAAGAAAAAACTGCTTCATCATCTGAAGCAAGCGCACACAATCTGGAAGTCAAATTAACGTCTGAACCGAATATGTCGCCCTTATGTTCAATTGGCGATCCAAGATGACATCCCACATGGAGCGGCCAAGGATTGCCGTCTTTTGAAGTTAGCGTTTGCCTGATAGAGGAAATCAACTCCAGTGCCGGAGCTTTGGGAGGGACTACTGTCAAGAGCCCGTCCCCCAAGGACTTAACAACTCGGCCACCTTTAGCTTTAGCCTCTTTCGAACCTCGAGTATAAAGCGAGTCGGATAAATCGCGAGCAGCTTTATCTCCGTTTATCTGCGTGTACTCAGTAAATCCCGCGAGATCAAGCATCATGATTAAATACGGTCTAGGCTCGCCCGGACCGCTTTCATATACCCTTGACTGGCCCTCTCCTGTCAAATAAAAGCTGTACTGGTCCCCCCTGTCGATGTGAACCAGGGATGCAGCTTCCAGCTGGATTAAAATTGCCAAGAGGCTAGAGGCATTAAGCGGCCTCCTAGTCTCTTTGAGCACATCCAAGACTTCAAATCCGCTCATAGGGCACTCTTTGTTGGTCCCGCTTAGGGCGATTAACACATCTGTGAGCTTGGAGGATAACACTGAAATATAGCTTATCGTAATATTACGAAAGGAAAGTGAATTCAAGGAAGCAAAAAGCAAGGTACGCTTTTTTGGTGCTTAGACTTGTGTTGCCCAAGGGATCTCTGGAACGTGCGACGCTGGAGTTGTTCCAGGAGGCTGACTTGGCTCTTAAAAGGAGTTCGGAAGTTGATTACGCCGCAACCATAGATGACCCCCGTGTCCAGGAAGTCAGAATCCTTAGGCCCCAAGAGATCCCTGTGTATGTGGCGGAGGGCTTATTTGATCTTGGAATCACTGGACGAGATTGGATTGACGAGACAGATTCGAAGGTCAAGAGCCTTGGAACCTTGGCTTATTCCAAAGCCACCTCTAATCCAATCAGAGTAGTTTTGGCAGTATCGAATGCTTCCGGAGTAAAAAAGGCCGAGGAGCTTCAAGATGGGGTAAGGGTGTCGACTGAGTATCCAAATCTGACTCGAAAGTACTTTGACATGAAAGGCATAAAGGCAGAAATCCGCCTTTCCTATGGCGCTACTGAGGCAAAAATCCCGGAGATCGCAGATGCAGTAGTTGAAATTACAGAGACAGGCAGGGCACTCAAGGCAGCCGGCTTAAGGGTAATTGACGAGCTTTTGATTTCAAGAACAGAATTGGTTGCAAATATCGAAGCTTTTGAAGATCCCATAAAGCGCCATGCCATGGAGCAGATTCGCACCTTGTTGGAAGGCACGCTTGAAGCCAGAGACAAAGTGCTAGTCAAACTTAATGTTGAAACTGATTCGCTTGACGCGGTACTTGCTGTTTTGCCGTCGTTGAAAAGCCCAACTATCTCAGAACTTTCAGGAGGCGGGGCCTTTGCCGTTGAAACTGTTGTTCCAAAAAGCGCCATCAACATCTTGATTCCGGATCTCAAAGACAGAGGAGCTACCGATATTTTAGAGATTCCCCTGTCAAAAATTGTTCACTGAAAATGGTTTTGTTTGAGAGAAACTTTGCAAGAGCCTAAATACTCTCCTCTATTCGCTTCTAAAAGCCGCTGGCTATTTGGTGAACGCGGGCCCCTGAAAGGCAGGGTAGCAAAATTCGACCATGAGTCAGGTTTGGGAGAAATTACCCTGGAAGTAATACAGCGAGACAAGTCTACAACCTATGTGGATGTTTTTTTCCACTGCGTCTCCATTGAGGATGGAACAAGAGACATTGCAATTTTAGCCCCTGTTGAGGTTTTGATTGGCCCTGGCCAAATTAGGGCATTTGAGGCAATCTCGGTTAAAAAAATATAGTTACTTAGACGATACGTTGACCCAGGCGGTCCTTAGTTCACTGACTAATGAGCTGAGCCCCGTTTTTGACTCTTCAGGAAGCTTTGTGGAAATGCTATCAACAAGTGCTGCAAGCGCATCAATTGCAAACCTAGCCGAGTCAAGGTCCGGCTCTTCATTTGCCAGATGAACTGCTGCTATTTCAGCTATTCCGGCACAGTGGTTTATCAGAAGATCGTTAATTGGAGTGGAAAGTATTTGCTCTCTGATGTAAGCGATCATCTCGTCCATACTCTGGTCGTCTGATGCGTCTTCTACCTGGGAATTTGGCAAGTCCGACGTATTATTATTGCTGCTTGAGATGGGTTTTTCACCATCGGGTGTCCAAAGGGTCTTCACACCTGGTATTCTAAGCGATTGAAAGCTTAATAAAAAAAAGCGGGAATCACAACCCTTTGGCGATTCCCCACCGCCACGCAGTTGGAAGAAAATCCGCTAGCGGAAGCAGGTTCGGAGTAGCTCCTTTATGAAAGGCGCGCTGGGGTTGTGGTGACCTAAACCGTGGCAGATCGCAACGGTTGTAATAAAGGAGGTTGCTACATCTCGTCATCAACAGTCACCGAGCCAAGGGTAAACGATCGCATTCGTGCCAAAGAAGTCAGGCTTGTGTCCTCAGAAGGTCAGCAGCTCGGAATCAAATCACTTGAAGATGCATTATCAATTGCAAGACGTCAAGAACTCGATTTAGTCGAAGTTGCACCCACAGCCAGCCCCCCGGTCTGCCGGATCATGGATTATGGGAAATTTAAATTTGATGCTGGGCAAAAAGCCAGAGAATCTAAGAGAAAATCCACTTCAGGCGCTATCAAGGAGATGAAATATCGGCCCAAGATTGGGATCGGAGATTTCGACACAAAGACTCGTCAAGTCCAAAAGTTTCTTCAGCAAGGACACAAGGTCAAATTGACCATCATGTTCAGAGGGCGAGAGGTATACCACCCTGAACTTGGAAAGAAGATTCTTGACAAAGTGGCAGAACAAAGCGAAGAGGTCGGCCGGATTGAGATTGAACCAAAGCTAGATGGCAGAAACATGGTCATGGTGCTCGCTCCTTATCGCAAGGGTCAGCATGCGCCGGTCAAAGAAGTCGAAAAGGCGCAACAAACAGAGATGAGCAACGGAAAAATAGAGATAGTCAAGGGAGACGAAAATGCCGAAGATGAAAACTGATAAAGGCGCGGCCAAGAGATTTAAAATCACCGGAACCGGCAAGATCCGCCGAAGGCAAGCTATGAAAAGCCACCTTTTGGAGAAGAAGGCTCATGACCGCAAAAACAGGTTGTCCCACGAAGTCGGCGTGTCATCGGGGGATTTGAAGACCGTCAAGCGGATGCTCGGACTCTAGAGCACGAAAACCGGCTTCGGCTGGGCAAAAACCGGTAATTAACCTCACAAAAGACGAAAGGAACACTAATGGCAAGGGTTAAAAGAGCAATACACGCTAGGAAGCACCACAGGGCGATACTTGAGCAAGCCCAGGGATACTACGGCAACAAGAGCCGTTCATTTAGGGCCGCAAACGAGCAAGTTATGCATTCGCTCCAGTATGCATATCGCGACCGCAGGACACGGAAGCGTGACATGCGGCAACTCTGGATTCAGAGAATAAATGCCGCTGCCAGAGCTAACGGAACTACTTATTCCAAATTAATCGCGGCATTGCATGAAGCAGAAATAAATTTGGATAGAAAAGTTTTAGCAGAATTGGCTGTAAATGATCCCGGTGCATTTTCTGCAATTTGTGCAGCGTGTACTTCACAGGGTGAAAACTGAGTATAGAGACACTTAGTTTTCGTAGTCGGGAAGTCCAAGAACTTCGTGATCTGGCTAAAGACAAAAAAGCCAGGCTTGAAAGTGGCCAAACAGTTGCGGTGGGCTTCACTTTGATAAAAGAGATTGCCTCTTATTCATCTTGCATTACGAGACTTTTTGTTCTTGAATCTTTTTTAAAAGATTCAAGAACCACTGAGATCGAAAATCTCTTGAGACCAAACGGCACCAGAACCATTGTCGTTGAAGACGGAGTGCTTCAAAGGGTCGGAGAGACAAAGACTCCGCCTCCAGTAGCTGCAACCGTAAAGTGTGCGGGCAATGGATGGGATTCACTCAACGGTATTGCCCCAACTCTGCTTTTGGTGTTAGACGGATTAAGAGATCCCGGCAACCTCGGAACCCTGGTGAGAAGTGCAGCTGCCTTTGGAGCCGACGGGATTGTTGTTTCGGGAGAATCAGTTGATATCTGGAATCCTAAAGTTGTGAGATCCTCGGCAGGCCTTTTGTGGAAAATTCCAATTGTGGCAAGTCGGGACTTCAAAGAAGTCGCATTAAAACTTAGAGAATTTGGAATGAGCCTTGTAGCCACCATTCCAAATGGCGGCAGTCAGATTGATGAGGTTGATCTCAAATCACCTATTGCAGTCGTAATTGGATCGGAGAGCGCCGGAATAGATGAAAAAGCGCTAAAAGAGTGTGATTTCTTGGCAACCATTCCTATGCGAAACTCTATTGAGTCTTTAAATGCGGCAACCAGTGCCACAGTGGCACTTTACGAAGTTGTCAGGCAGCGTGGATTTGCCAATTTAAAATAGAAGAGTCAAAGTGAAAATTAGGCCAGTGGGCAATAAAGGAAATGTGACTTGGTGGAAATTAACTCATACGACGACCTGGTAGCTGCGGCGAATGAAGCGGCTCAAAGGTTTGCGGCCAAAATCGATTCGGCCATTAGCGTCAATGAACTAATGGAAATAGAGCCCGGCATCAAGGGCAAGAAGTCGGCCTTTGTCGAATTTAGGAAGTTCTTGGGGCGACTTGAACCAGATGAGAGACCTTCCGCAGGTGCAATAGTTCAAGAAATTGTGTCAAATCTCAATCAGGCCTTTGACACAAAATTCCAAGCTCTAAAGGAAATTGAAAGAAAAATATCACTTCAAGAAGATCGACTCGACCTCACGGAAGTAATTGCAGGTCTTGCAGGTTCTCCGGTTGGAATGCGCGGCAAGTTGCATCCGGTTACCCAAGCCCGTGAAAAACTCGAAGACACCTTTTTGGGAATGGGATTTTCAGTCGAAGAGGGCCCTGAGATCGAGACAGACTGGTTTAACTTCGAGGCACTTAATATTCCCCCATCCCACCCGGCGAGAGGCATGTGGGACACTTTTTATCTTGATATAGGAGAGCCCGAGACAATTCTCTTGAGAACTCACACGTCCCCCGTTCAAGTAAGGGTCATGATGACTCAAAAACCACCAATTTACTCAGTCATGCCGGGGCGGTGTTTCAGAAGAGACACGCCCGATGCAAGACACTTAGCGGTATTTCATCAAATTGAAGGCTTAGTGATCGACAAAGGAATAACCTTTGCCTCTCTAGCTGGCACAATTGACAGATTTACAACTGCTTACTTTGGTCCCAACATCCATGCTCGGCTAAGGCCAGCCTATTTTCCTTTCACTGAGCCTTCTGCAGAGTTTGAGATTAACTGCACCATCTGTGAAGGACATGGATGCAGGACATGTTCCAATACCGGATGGATAGAACTCGGAGGATGTGGGATGGTTGACCCAAATGTATTTTTGGCAGTTGGGATTGACCCGGAGGAGTGGAGTGGATTTGCTTTTGGTTTTGGGATAGATCGGCTCGTCCAAATGCGCTACAGCCTGCCAGATATCAGAGTATTAATTGAAAATGACCTCCGGCACTCCATGAGTAGCCGGTATAACTAAGGAAAATCCATGAGAGTTCCACTTACTTGGCTACAAGAGTTCACCCCGCTTTCTCTTGAATATGAAGAACTTGGAGTCGTATTTGATTCTTTGGGTCTAGTAGTCGCCTCTATTACAAGAGTAGGCGAGGGGCTAGACGGAGTAGTAGTTTCCAAAGTACTTGAAATCGAGCCTATAAAAGGCGCCGATAAAATCCGAAAAGTAACAGTTGACACAGGCCTAGGAATTACTGAGATTGTCTGCGGGGCAAATAACTTCGCAGTCGGGGATTTCGTGCCGATGGCTACCGTCGGAGCAGTGCTGCCCGGGGGATTTGAGATTAAAGCTAGAAAAATGAAGGGTGTCGCTTCAAACGGGATGCTATGTTCGTCAACCGAATTAGGACTAGGTGAAGATAGCAGCGGACTAATGATTTTAGGATCCGGTTCAAATGGACTGGAAATTGGACTTCCCATAAAAGAGGCCCTCGGCATTGTCAATGAGTGCGTCTTTGATCTTGAAACAGAAGGCAATCGGCCCGATGCCCTGTCCATTGCCGGAGTGGCAAGAGACGTGGCCGCCAAGTTGAAGCTTCCATTTTTGCTCGATTCACTTCCAAGGTTATCCAGTTCGAACGATTCCACCTTTATGCCCTCTGTAGTTATTGAAAGTCCCGAGCTATGTTCAAGATTTAGCGCCCAAGTTTTGACAGACGTCAAAGTTGAAGCTTCAGATGCAAGGATTTCAAGGAGGCTAATTCAGTGCGGCATGCGCCCCATTAACTCGTTGGTTGACGCATCTAATTATGTGATGCTAGAAATTGGCCAACCAACACACCCGTATGATTTTGACTTATTAAATGCCAAAACTTTAAAGGTAAGGTCTGCCTGGGTCGGAGAAACACTAGAAACCCTAGACGGAGTTACAAGAGTATTGGGTGAGAGCGTTAAAGGCGTTACAGATGAGACCGGCGATGCTGTCATCTGCGACGGCAGCGACAAAGTTATAGGAATAGCAGGCATCATGGGCGGGGCGTCAAGTGAAATCAGTGACTCCACCACAACTGTAGTGTTAGAGGCCGCATATTTCGATCCGATGGCAATTGCCAGAACTTCAAGAAGAATCGGACTTAGATCCGAGGCTTCCCAGAGGTTTGAAAGAGGAGTAGACCCCATGGCCTTAGAGCTTGCCCAGGAAAGGTATGCCTACTTAATAGGAGCAAAAGGCAGCGCCCGCCTGGCTTCGCCTGTGGTAATAGCCGGACAAAAAAAAGTTGAGCCCAAGAAGATAAGAGTTCGTCCAAATCGAGTCAACACGATCTTAGGCACTAATTTGAGTTCAAGTGAAATTACCCCTATATTAAATTCGCTCGGTTTTGAAACCCTAGGAACTGACACAACTGAAGACTTTGAGGTATCAATTCCAACTTTCCGCCCGGATGCGGAAAGGGAAATAGATGTAATTGAAGAGATAGCTCGAATTATTGGCTATCAAGAAATTTCTCCCACTCAAGTCTATTCGCCTAAGGTAGGCCGGCTTAGCGCTTTCCAGGAAATGGTCAGAAAAATAAGGCAAGTATTTGTCGGGCTTGGTTCAAATGAGATATGGACCAATACATTAGTAGCACCAAATGAACAGGAGAGCTTTGGAGTAATTGGAGAGAATATCTCTGCTTCTAGGCCACTGACAAAAGATGAATCCGTCTTGCGGAGGACTCTCCTCTTGGGACTTGTTAATACCTATAGGAAAAATGCACTGAATAATCTTGGTGAGGCGCGATTTTTTGAGATCGGTCACATATTTTTCCATCCTAAGGATGTTTTAGGTGACTTGAAGTTAAATGACGGCCAGTCAGAACAATTTGAAATTGAAAAACTAAGGCCATATGAAAGTGAACGAGTTTCCTCGATTTTTGCACTCGCTGGAGATGACGCTAAAAGCGCAGTTGAAGCCCTTTATGCGCTTTTGGCCGAATTTTCAATTTCTGAAGTCAAAATTGTGCCAATTGACAAAGCAACCGTCGATCAAGAACACGGTTACAACAGATCAACTAATTTAAGTCTCACTGAGATTAGCTCGCAGCTTTATTTTGGGGGACCAACGTGGCACCCAATGGAGCCACCTCAAATCAATTCAACTGTCGCAAATATCTTTTCAGGCGGATTGCATCCGGCAAGGAGTGGTTTCATAGTCACTGAGAAAAATGAAGTTATTGGCGTCGTCGGCGAGATCGATCCGGAGATAACTGCTGATTTTTCTAAAGGTAGAGTCGGTTATTTAGATATTGATCTTAACGGGCTGTTTGCACTCGGATCATCGCCATCGAGGTATCAATCGATCTCTCGATTCCCAATTGCTGAGACCGACTTGGCCTTTGTGGTTGACGAGAGTGTAGCAAGCGAAGATATAAGAAAGGCGATTGTAGATTTGACCGGCGAAATTGCCAAAAGGATCTATTTATTCGACGTATATCGAGATGCCTCACTTGGCTCAGGCAAGAAGAGCTTGGCATATAGATTGATTCTTTCAGATCCTTTTAAAACTTTGACTGATGAGGACGTTGCCGTAATTCGGGATACCGTCATTAAAGGGGTTGGAGAAATGTTTAAGGCAAGTTTAAGGGGAGTGTGAGCTTTTCAAAATGCTCACTAGTTATGCTGATGGAACGATATATGGCTCTTCCTCACTAGAAGGAAAACCAAAAGTACTGGCACTTCATGGATGGGGGAGAAGTTACAGGGACTTTGACGAACTTTGTTCAATTGAGAAAAATTTGCCAATTCTCTCCGTTGACCTTCCCGGATTCGGAGAATCACTGCCACCCGAGAAAAGTGGAGGTTCGCTTTGGTATGCAGAGATGTTAAAACCCATAGTGGATCAACTCGATACTCGTCCCATATTAGTCGGGCACTCCTTTGGCGGAAGAGTAGCTACCGCTTTGATTGAATTGTTTCCCGACAGATTTGGAGGATTAGTTCTCACAGGTGTTCCGCTGATAATAACCCCAGGTAAAGTTGTAAAAAAGCCTCCTATGAAACTTCGTTTAGCTAAAATTGCCAACAAGTACAAATTGGCTCCTGCTTCCCTCGTGGAGAACTACAGAAATGCCTATGGATCGCTGGATTACAAGAATGCTTCAGGAGTAATGAGACAGGTGCTAGTTACGGTGATTGCTGAGACTAACTCTGGTTTATACATGGATTGGCTGATGAGGGCGAAACTGCCGGTTGTACTCTTGTGGGGGGAGATGGACCTAGAAATTCCGATAAGTGTGGCTAAAAGCGTTAGAGATAGTTTGGGCGCAGATAAATGTGAATTGAGGATAGTTGAAAAAGGTTCTCATTTTTTGCCCACTGAGCATCCTATTGAAATCAAAACTGCAATACATGATTTACTAAAAGTCAGTTGATTTGATGGAGATAGCATTTTTTGGTTTAGTCGGCCTGCTGGCTTTTTTCGTTTCATCAATACGGTATATTCGCATTGCCCAAAGAGAGCACTACTTGGCCGGATCGGTAACCAGATTTGCTTACAGGTGGATCAAGTTGTTCCCTTCGGCTCCATTGTGGGTAGTATCTTTGGGACTCGGTTTTGGGACAGTATTTTTAGCGCCTTTATCTATTGGTGTTTTTGGCTTAAGCGTTTTAGTCCCTATTGGACTTTCCTACAGGGGATTAAGTGGAAAGCTAAAATGGACTAGGAGGCTAAAAACACTTTTTGTCCTGGAAGTTGCACTAATTGTCGCAATTTATCTTCTGGCTTTATTGCTTTTGGGATCTAAATTCGCACTATTAACCATTACATTGTCCAACGTATTTTGTTTTGCTATTTGTGACTTGTCACTTCTTATCACTATGCCCATAGAGGAATTTGTTGGAAGGAAGTATATTAATAAAGCTGCGAAGAAGCTAAGGGAAATAAATCCTCAAATCGTAGCAATTACCGGTTCATATGGAAAGACATCCACTAAAAATGCAGTCTCCAGTCTTTTGTCTGGACTAAAGGCAACGGTTGCTTCTCCTGCATCATTTAACAATAAATATGGGCTGTCAAGGACTGTGCTCGACTATCTCTTGCCGTCAACTGAGGTATTGGTAGCAGAGATGGGAACCTATAAACAAGGAGAAATTAAAGATCTCACCAAGTGGATGCCGCCGCAGGTGGCTGCAATTACTGCAATTGGTCCGGTTCATTTAGAGAGAATGAAAAGCGAGGATAATATTCTTCTAGCTAAAAGTGAGATTTTTTTGAAAGACACAATTGCCGTGTTGACTATAGATGATCAAAGGCTGAAAAATCTCGCAAATGAGTTAGAGAGGAGGGGAAATAAAGTCATTAGAGTATCAACTTGCTCAAATCTAAACGAGTCATGTGACATTGCAGTCGTACAAGCCGACTCGTCTCTCAAGATATTTCTCGATGGCAAAGCAATTGGAGAAGTGCCGGATATCTCGGACACTCTACCTATTTCTAATTTTGCCGTAGCGATGGGCATCTGCAAAGGACTCGGTGTGAGCATCGAATCGCTGGTTGACAATGTCGACAAAATTGCACCCGTTGAACATCGATCCAATGTCTCAGTGGCTGAGAGCGGAGTGGTTGTTGTAGATGACACTTACAATGCCAATCCGGCATCTGTGCAGCTAAGTCTTGAAAAAGGGACAAAGTTGGCATCTCCAACGGGCCGGTTAGTTGTGGTTACACCGGGCATGGTCGAGCTTGGAAAACGGCAAAAAATCGAAAATGAGAAATTCGGCCAAAAAATTAAGGAAAAGAACGCAGAACTCGTGGTTGTGGGCAAAACTAACCTGGGCGCACTCAAAAGAGGTTTTGGCGATGCAATTGAGGTGGCTAATAGGCCAGCTGCGGTAACGTGGGTGAGAACTAATCTTTCCAAAGGAGATGTAGTTTGCTACATCAATGACCTCCCCGATCACTTTCCCTAGTCATTGCCTGGAAATTGCATTTGATTGTTGAAATGCTTGGACGAGTACGAATTTTTGCGTAGGCTTTATAAAGTGAGTCGGTTTGTCCATCTGTGTTGCCAATGTAGATGGTCCACAAGTTCTTGAAAGGCAATTAGTGGCATTAAATAGCGCGAAGGTAGCGGTTCTGTTTGGAGGTCCATCTCCTGAGCATGATGTCAGTATTTTGACTGGCCTGCAGGCACTAAGAGCACTTTCAGATTCATCTATCCACCAATGTTTTGGAATCTATTGGTCCAAGCAGAGTGAGTTTTACAAAATTCCGGTCAATCTGGAGGGATCCGATTTTGCACAGGCAATGGAGAGCGGGAGAAGCGTAAATGGTGCCGAACTTCTCAAATTTGAGATAGGCCAAGGAGGCGGGTTCAAAGATGCCAAAAGTGGTTTTGGGAAAAAGTCAAAATCGCTCGAAATTGACTGCGTACTCAACTGTTGCCACGGAGGTCCGGGAGAAGACGGTTCGATCCAGGGCGCTTTAGACATGAGCGGTATTAAATACAGCGGTCCTAATTTAACCGGGGCACAATTAGGAATGGATAAGGCTACATTTGGGGCTTTAATCAAATCACAAGGCCTTCCTGGACTCGACAGAGTTGTTATGACTGAGGATCCAAAGGACGTTGTGTTTCCCGGTCCATACATATTGAAACCCAGATTTGGTGGGTCGTCTGTGGGAATTGATGTCGTCTCGGATCTTGCTACTGCCAAATCGAGGATGAAAGTTAATTTACATTTGAAGCAAGGTGCAGTTATTGAACCTTACAGATCGGATTTATTTGATCTTCAAATTGCCGTTAAAAGCTGGCCTCACGTACAGCTTTCTGCAATAGAGCGACCTATCAGGTCTAGTGGACCAGGTGAGATTCTTGGTTATAGAGATAAATACGTTGGCGGTCAAGGCATGGCCGGTGCCCCCAGGGAGCTTCCGGCCAAAATCGGTGAGCAATTGAAGAAAAACATTTGCGAGGCGGCTATGGAAGTGGCGCAAGTGGCCGGCATTAGGGGAGTAGCGAGAATTGACTTTTTATGTAGTGATAATGAAGAGTATTACGTAAATGAGGTTAATACAATTCCAGGCTCACTTTCTAGATATCTATTTATCGACCCGCCAATAACATTTATTGATCTGTTGAATGACATGATTGAAGAGGCCATGGAAAGTCCTGCTGTTGCTTTTAGCGCAAATGGGGCGGATGGTTCTGCTTTACGATCAGCCGGAACAATTTCGGCAAAGCTAGCTTAAGGAAGAAATTATGGGAATATCTGCAAAGTATTTAGGCGAAGACGAGGAGGTCATTGTCGACGCCAAGCCATTTGTCGGCGTGCTGTTTTCACCTGTTTTTACACTGGTAGTAGTTTCAGCCGTCGTCCTAGTCGTGATAGCTTTAATTCCAAAATCCACGCCTTTATATATTGGCATCATACTTGGAATACCGGTGCTTGTTTCAATGTTCTGGGCCATTGCAAAATGGATCAATTGGACATCATATTCATTTGTTGTCACCAACAGAAGGGTAGTTGAGCGAACCGGAGTGTTTGGGAAGTCAATGAGGGAGATTCCAATAAGGCGAATCCAGTCATTAAGCATTAAGCAACGGTTTTTCGAGCGAATTTTAAAAGCAGGCACACTGATAGTTGACAGCGCGGGCGGCGGGGATGACGGGAGAGCGGAGTTTAAAGAAATTGGAAAGGTCCAAGAGGTGTTTCATCTGCTCTCTTCTTTAGTAGATGAAAATGAGAACAACCCAGGCAATCGGGAAAGTGGACTTTAACCAAAGGGATAGTAGATATCGCTATGCCCTTGCAATCTTTTTTATAGCGGCAGTTGCACTTCGAGTATTTTATATTTTAAAATTCCAGTGGAACATCGCCTTGTCGGGGGACGATTATTATTTTCATTGGCAAGGTTGGATGATATCAAAGGGCCTAGGCATCTCTGATCCATTCGTTTATTTTGGTACTACGCATGGCAATACGACTCCCACAATGGCTTTTGCCAGCATTCCAGGAAGGGTAGTCCCAGGAGCATTTCATCCTCCGCTGTTATCATTTTTAATTGCTTTAATGGATTTAATCGGTATTCAAAGTTCCGGAGGGCAGATTATTTTCATAAGCCTAATCACATCCGGAGCAGTTCCACTCATTGGTTTAACCGTACTTGGATTGGCCGGCAAGGGAGCTTCTTATGTTGCGATGATATTGGCGTGTTTCTATCCTGGCATGTTTATTTTTAGCGGCCGGCTGCTAGGAGAGTCATTGGCTCAATTTCTAGTAGCGCTTTTTTTATACCTGATATATAGGCGTCTAAAGGCACCCAATATTAAGTTGACAGCCGCCATTGCGGTAGTTTTTGCATTATCCATTTTAACCAGAAGCGAAATGATTTT
This sequence comes from Actinomycetes bacterium, assembly GCA_021777355.1. GTDB lineage: Bacteria > Actinomycetota > Acidimicrobiia > Acidimicrobiales > JABEUL01 > JABEUL01. The sequence goes on from JAJYDO010000049.1 coordinate 14,525, forward strand.
ATTTGGGGTAGTGCCGCTGTTCCTATATGCCGTCCAAAGTATTAAGAAGAAAAAGGCAGATAATCTTATCGAGGAAACTGCGATTTGGCGATTTAAAGACCTCGGGATTATCTTTGCAGTAGTGATTGTAATCGTAGGACCATGGGTATTTCGTAATATGACTTCATTTAAATACCCAGAATATATTTCGGCGGATTTTGGCACAGTATTGGCGGGGAGCAACTGCAACTCGACATTTTACGGCCCTGAAATCGGTTACAACAACTTTGGATGCAATGTAATCCCTAAGGTGCTCAACGATGATTCGGTATTTGACCAACTTAACGTCACTGCAGGGGAAAAATATATTTCAAGTCATTTAGGAAGGCTGCCTTTTGTAGTTTTGGCGAGAGTTGGAAGGGTCTATTACGTATTCAACCCAGTTCAGCAAGCTGCCCAGATTGGACCCGGAATCTCATCATGGCCAAAATGGACAAGCGTTTCTTACTGGATTCTTTCCTATCCTATGGAGCTAATGGCAGTTATTGGATTCATATTTCTAAAGCGCAGGAATATCATGATTTCGCCAATGATGATGGTTTTCATTGCATCGGCAGTTGCAGTTGGCATCTCATATGGAGACGTTAGGTTCAGGGCAATTGTAGAGGTACCGCTTGTTATCGGAGCCTCAATTGGGACAAAGGCAATTCACAATCGAATAAAAGGAATTAAATCTCCTTAGGAGCAATGGAGATGTCTTGTCGGTCAACACGAATGCCTATATCTGCAAATGCCAGGAGTTGATTATCATTTGCACTATTGCCGTAAGCCCAAACAAAACTTTCAGGTTTTCCCTCTAACCACTTAGCCACTCTGCGCGCCTTTTCAGGTCCTCGGCAGTTAGCACCTTTGAATTTCCCAGTTAGATATCCAGCATCGGATTCAAATTCGGTGGCCAAAACGTTTTCAATTCCCAAATACCTGCAGGCAGGCCTTAAGTAAATTGCAGGCGAAGCAGAGACAACTACTATTTCGTGGCCCCTTAATTGATGCCAACGAAGTCTTGAAAGTGTTTGGGGTTTCAATCTTGACTTAACCAGGTACTTCGCAAAATCCTCTCCCAATTGGGCAGCTTCTTCAACTGTTTTACCATGAAACAAGTCACTAACTAAGGACTCCTTGGCATTATCAGCGTACTTGCCTGGCAGGAATATACTCATAAAAGCAGGGAAAAAATGGGAAAATCCCACTTTAAGAACCTTGAGTTTTGGGGCAGAGAAAAACAAAAAGCGCCAAAAACTGTCGCCTCTGGAAATGGTCCCATCGAAATCAAAAGCCGCCACTGTGGCAGTTTTTGGAACTCTCTGGAATTCTGGCTTGTTTGTGAATTTGTCTTCAAAAACCATAGACCTAGCGATTTTAATCTTTATATTGACGATCTATGTTGTATTGGCTGGTTAATTAGCGCTTTACCAGGGAATTTTAGTTTTATTTGAAAAGTTGACTAATCTGGTCGACAATGGGTGCCGATTTGGCTATAGTAGTTGTTAACAACAAATCCCAATTATCTAACAAGCAAAGGACAAAGAATAATGGCACTTCAATTAGGAGATGTAGCTCCAGACTTTACCGCCGAGACTACCGAGGGAGAGGTTAATTTCCACGAATGGCTGGGGGACTCTTGGGGCATCTTATTTTCCCACCCCAAAGACTTCACTCCGGTGTGCACCACAGAGTTGGGTGAAGTTGCCAGACTCAAAGGTGAGTTTGATAAGCGAAACACCAAGGTAATAGGCCTAAGCGTGGATCCGGTCAGCGACCACCACTCATGGAAAGAAGATATTGAGGAGACCCAAGGACAAGCCCTCAACTTCCCTCTGATCGGCGATCCAGAGAAGAAAATTGCAGATCTATATGGAATGATTCACCCCAACTCTCTTGAGTCACTGACTGTTAGATCGGTATTTATCATTGGGCCTGACAAAAAGGTAAAACTCACAATCACTTATCCTGCTTCAACCGGACGTAATTTCCAGGAAATTTTAAGGGTGCTTGACTCGCTTCAATTGACGGCAGGTTACAGCGTTTCTACCCCTGTGAACTGGAATGATGGCGATGACGTTATTATTGCTCCTGCAATTTCTGACGCAGATGCCAAAGAGAAGTTCCCGAAGGGATTCAGGACACTTAAGCCCTATTTGAGACTTACGCCTCAACCAAATAAATAATTCCATATCCAGGTAGCAATCTAAATGATTGGCACCCGCCTAGCTCTCAGCCAGGCTAGGCGGGTGTTTTTTGTTTCATTTTGAGTCCGTTGCGTGTAATCTTAATAGTGTGAACTGGCAGAAGTTCAAAGGTGATGAAATCGCAATTGATGTAATACTCTACCTTTTCGGAGCGGGATTTGCCTTGGCGACGATTTTTATCTCCGCTTTCCCCGACTATAGATTGTGGGGACAAAGTGCAATTATCACTTATGGCATTTGCGCACTTTTGTCGATAGTTCTTTGGCGGTTCAGGAAAAAGGATTCGGGAAACTCCACATTTGACTTAAGGATACTAATTGCTGCCTGTGCATTCGGCGGCGCTTTGCTGCTTCCTTTGACAACTGAAGTTACACTCAGTGCAAACGGTTCGAATCTAATCAACACGCAAAATGAAGTTAAGGTAGTCGAGCAGGGCGGGATTAAGGTGGCGCATGGCCAAAGTCCCTATGTTGCTCCTCCTAGAAAGCCAGGCTCTTCACTTTTGTCTCCTCCGGTTGCCATGCCTGTCAATAATTATTTTGCTTATTTGCCTGGCATGACTGCCTTTGGTCTCCCTAGTTCAACTGATGAACCAAAAGTACTAACTGATGCCCGATTGCCCTTCCTGTTAGTTGGCATAGGTTCGATAATGGTTTCACTTTTAATTCTAAAGGGAAGCAGGGAAATTAGATTTCATGCTGCATTAGTGACATGCGTACTGCCGACGGCATCTCTTCCACTTGTCACAGGCGGTGATGACTTGCCGGTTATCGGTCTGATGGTGTTAGGGGCAACCCTGTTGTTTCAAAAGCGAATTTATCTAAGCGGGATTGTAATAGGAGCGGCCTTTACCATGAAATTAACCGCATGGCCGATTTTACTTCTTCTGCTCTTTGTAGCCAGAGACAAGAACGGCAAAAGAGCGGGTGTAAAAGTGGGAGTAGTTTCACTAGTCATTGCATTTCCCGTAATTGCATCAGCTGTGATTGGAAATCCATACGGCTTCATAACCGATGCCATACGCTATCCCTTAGGTTTAGCCGGTACTCATTCGCTTGCCGCATCTCCGCTCCCTGGTCACTTGCTTGCAACATGTCTCTCAAAATGGAAACCTGAAGTTACGGTCTCACTAGTGCTTCTTTCAGCTCTAATTTTGATAGCTTTCTTCAAGAGATACCCGGCCAAAGACGTCCCGTCGGCTACGACAGCCGCTGGCGTTGTCCTAGTGGTGGCGACCCTCTTGGCCCCGGCTACTAGGCTTGGCTACCTCATATATCCTGTTGATTTAATGATGTGGGGATATATGCTTCAGCGGATAAGCATAGATGAGAGAAAAATCAAAATGAGAACTAATTGGGTTGAGCCAGGAAAAGCCCACGACCGAAAAGTTCTGCAAAGTCTGTCCCGCTAATTTTGTGTGACTACAGAAATTTCTTGAGTCTTTATATAAATTCCGTGGCTCAACAAGAATTTATGAGATTAGAACCGGTAATTTTCCTAATTGCTTTTTAGCCAAATTCCACTCATTTAAGAGTTCAATAATTAACCGTAAGTATATTGTAATCCCTGATCAACACTGACTTTAAGAGATCATTTGATGGTAAAATTGACAGGTGGAACTAAATATAGAACAGAGAGAAGTGCTGAGTGGATTGACTCGCTATATTTGGTGGAAGGATCCTAGTCATTCGCTCTTGAACCCGGAGCGGCTTATAGCCCAAGTCATGGATCTAGGAAGTTTGGATGATGTAAGATCACTTGAAAGTGTCTTCTCAGGTGAAATATTGCGCAATGTATTACAAAATGCAGAACCTGGGTGGTTCCGGCCAAAGTCATGGTCATTTTGGCATTACAGGTTAAAGATCATAGAATTAAATAAAGATCCTCCCGAACTTCCATTTAGAAGGTATAGTGCGAAGCTTTAAGCCAATACTCGCTGTTTTGCCTTTTGAGCAACAACTACTTTGGCCGTTGCTTCGGCCGGTTCGGGACCTGGGTTTTGTGCTTTACGGTGGTACTGCTGTAGCTCTCCGATGCGGGAATCGCCAGTCGGTGTATTTTGATTTTTTTGGTCCAAGCCCGCTTGAAAAGGAAAAATTGCGTAAAGCTCCTCCTTTCATTTTAGAGGGAACCGTTATTCAAGACGAGATCAATACTCTCACCATACTCGCATCTTCAGTCAAGCTATCTTTTTTTGGAGTAGGAGTTAAATCTGTCTCCCCGCCTGACCTCACTGACGATGGCGTGGCGCTTGTAGCGTCACCCGTGGACCTTATGGCCTATAAGCTCAAGGTAATTTTACAAAGAGCAGAGGCTAAGGATTACTTCGATATTGCAGCACTCATTGACAATGGCACTTCGATAAAAGAGGGCATCAATGGTGCCCAGACAATATTTGGAAAAACTTTTCAACCGATGGAGTCACTCAAAGCTCTTACCTATTTTGAAGACGGTGACCTAGTTTCTTTGGATCTCGATACAAAAACTCGCCTAAAAGAAAGTGTCGAGAACTTCTAGTAGGACAGGTCCATTTATTTACACCCAAGAGTTGTTTTTAAATAGCATGATACGAATAACATACTTAAGGTGACTTTTTCTGTGATTTGATCATTTCGATTTTTACCGGCCACAAATTCGGTGCTGGGAGTAGCATTTTATTTGTCAGAGGTAAAGTAAGTCAATGACAAGGTTGTGATGGTTTCTAATTAAAATTTAAGATCCAGTAGTGGCGAGGAGGAATACAATGAGCAACGCACCAGGTGGTCCTGGCTGGCTCTTGGGGCAGGATGGGAAGTGGTATCCGGGAAGCATCCACCCTCAATCAAGCGAAATGCCATCATCGCCATATCAGCTTCACCCCGAGCATCAAAGCTTTATACCAGGTGCCACTCCTCAGGAATATAGCTATTACCCGGCTATGCAAGGCGGGTGCCAAACGGGCTCTCTTTATGGGCAGACTGTAAAACCGAAGAAACCTAAAAGGAGAGCAATAATTGCAATAATTGTTGTGGTGGTGCTTTTGATTGGCGGAGGGACGACAGGTTACATGGTATTAACTTCAAATTCCGACAATCCAACTTCTGTAGTAAATAGTTTTATGGCAGCACTTCTTTCCAAAAATGCCCATAGTGCTTGCAGCTATACAACTGGAGAGACTACCGGTAAATGTGTTTCTGAATTTGGAATGCTCATCCAGGCAAAAAATATCAGTGGATCACTTAGAGCTGCTAATTATGTGGCAAGTGGAACCGAAGCTTTGGTAAGCGTTGTAGGGCAAGAATGTGGATTGCCTGCCGGACTTTCAAATGTAAACAACTGCTCAGCTAACAGCAATCCAAGTTATGGGCTTCCGGGTAGCAACACGCCATTTGGCCAAGCTTGGGTGAATGCCACTTCAACGAATTCTTCTATTTTTGTAGTGTCCTGTGAGAAAGTGAACGGAACTTGGTATGTTTATTTGGTACTTTCTTCAAAGTTTGACGATCCCACTTCTGCTGTAAATAGTTTTATGTCGGCACTGTTTTCCGGTAATCGAAATTTAGTTTGCAATTTTGCAACTGGGGTTCCGACGGGTATATGCGATGCTCTCGTTAATGATATTTATAGTGGTGGAAACATTAGTGGATCGCTTAAAGCTGCTAATTATGTGGTAAGTGGAACCGAAGCCTTGGTTACTGTTGTAGGGCAGGTATGTGGTGGAGTTTTCGCTCAGCCAAGTGGGAAAAAATGTCAAGTAAATGGCAACCCAAGTGAAGGTCTTCCCTCTCAGGGCATGTCATTTGCAAGAGCGTGGTCATATGCGAATTCAAGTAACTCTTCCATATTTGTCGTTACTTGTGAGAAATTTAATGGAACTTGGTATGTATACCTTCATAACGCACAATCCAACTCGGGCAATTTTGGGAGTCAGGGGACATCGTCTCCTAATGCCCAGCCTGCCCGCTCGTATTTCTTGCCAATGAAAATTCTCGGAGCAGGGAATTTACAACCCAATAATACGATGTTACTGCTAGTGAACTTCGTCGGAAATAAGCGGATTGTCCAAATCAATCTGACCAATGGAAGTCTAGGTGCCTCACAGGAGGTGAGCAGCGATGTAACTGCCATTGCAGAAAGCCTAAATGGAGTAATTGCCATTGGAACTTCTGCGGGGAAAAGTAGTGCAGTTGAGTTACGAAATGGGATTAATGGAGCAACAATAGCGACCATACCTTTATCTGCCCCAGTGGAAGAGATTTCGCCAGTAGCCGACGGTTCCGGATTTTATGTTTTGATTCAGTTGGATGGTATTTCGGTAGTCCAATTTGTGCCCACTGATGAGAGCGGAGTTATTGGCGCTTCGATTCCTGTGCCAGGTAATACAGTCTCCATCGCAATTACCGCTGACGGGAATTACCTATTTTACCTCGAGCAAAATGGAGAGGTTGCTGAGATTTCTGGGGCCAACAACACCTCTCAAATTCATATCCGAGTTGGAGCCAACGCCAAGGAATTGGCATTGAGCAGCTACTCGCAGAGCTTATACGTTCTCAAGTGCTCCATGGGAACCTGTAGCATCTCCGTGGTAGATATTCCTGGACAACAAGTGGAGAAAGTGATTCCTGCTCCTAATAACACTGTTCAAATTCAGGGTTCACTTGACGGAACAGAGATTTGGGATATAGCTAACAGTCCTGCTTTCGGAATCATGCAAGCGTTTTATATTTGATGGGTTGCTAGCCCTAGCCATTTGAGTTGTTCGAATGAAAGAGATCAGGCTTTGCCAGGCTTTCAACTATGATTCAGCGAAGTCCCAAATTTACATATATTTAAGTGCGAAACAGCCAAATGCAGAAAGAGGCCATCCTTTATTGAATCTAACTGTGTCGTTTGGGAGATGGATTTTTAATTCATCTTTCGAGAAATATTTAGTTGAATCAGACTAGTGCTTCACGATTCCAGTACCAATTGCAGTCTTTTGGAGGATTTGCCAGATGTGAAGGAGCGGACTTTGGTGTTTCTTCGAGGGAAGTTTGGAGCGGTAACAACAGGTAAGTTTTTAGAATGAGACACAGGGACTCAATTTAGCTAATAGTGTGTAACCATGGAGGAAAGTAAAGTCTTGGAGATAGCCCAAGAAGTGGCCGAAGAGGTCGGAAAATCTCTCAAGATGTCTAATGATCTTGGAAAACCGGGCGACAGGGAGGGTCAATACGGGCTTGATCTGGCTGCCGATAGTTTGGCTTTGGGGATTCTTCATCGAAATGGATTCCAAGTTTTAAGTGAAGAATCCGGTATTTCAAGCCCGGAAGGTAGTCCCCATAAAGGAATAATTGCCGTAATTGACCCAGTCGATGGTTCCACGAACTGCTCAAGGAGCATTCCATGGCATGCCACCAGCATCTGTTTTTTGGACGCATTGGGTCCATGGGTGTCATTGGTTAAAGATCATGGTTCTGGCAAGACATTTCACGGCATTAGGGGAGGTGGAGCATTTAGGGATGGAAAATTATTAAAAGTGGAGAGAAAATCAAGCCTCAGTGATTCTCTAGTTTCCTTTTCCGGTTTCCCAGAAACCCACTTAGGATGGCGCCAGTATAGAAGCTTTGGCGCGGCCGCTCTAGAAATCTGTTCTGTGGCGGAATCCGGTTTAGATGCATATATTGATGTTTCGATTGAAGGTTTGGGAGTGTGGGACTACCTAGGGGGGCTTTTAGTTTGCCAGGAGGCGGGCTGTGAGATCGATGAATTAACTAGCGCAGAGCTCTTGCGAATTGATCACAAAATAAGGCGCCACCCAGTCATAGCTAACTCCCGGGGCATAATTGACGAAGTCAAACTTAGGTCAGCCATAGTTAGGTTCAAACAGTCCAAGACTGCCATCGAATCCGTATTGGACGAGCGGAAAGCTCTAAGTAGTGACGACAAGGAACTTTACTCAATTGAGGAGTTAATGAAGTTCTTGAAAGACACTGCCGATCCCTACTCGGAAACTGCTCAGGCAATGCATGTAACGGCATCCGGAGTCATTGTTGGCGAGCGAGGAGTAGTTCTTCACAAGCACAAAATACTTGGCCAATGGATGCAACCTGGAGGCCATATAGATGCAGGTGAAACGCCATGGGAAGCGGCATTGCGCGAGTGCAGGGAAGAAACGGGACTTGAAATCGCGCACTACAAGGGAGAAGTGAATATCATCCACATCGACTTACACCCAGCTGCAAAAGGGCATCAACACTTTGATCTCCGCTTTCTGTTAGAGGCTCCAGATCTTGATCCAAATCCCCCACAAGGCGAAAGCCAAGAAGTCAAATGGCTTCCCTGGGATGACGCTCTTTTGATAGGGGACCACTCGACACAAATGGCCCTAAATTCGGCAATGAAGTTTATCGATGAAAGGGGAACTAGTGAGTTCTAACTGGGCCAATTTATTAAAGCTTCAGGAGCTAGATTCCCAAATTGATCATTTGGAGCATGAGATTAGTATCCTTAGGTTGTCTCTAGGCTTAAACCAACTTGAAGAAGAAAAGCGAAAATTGGTCGATGGCTTGGAGATTAATAGGGAAGCATTGGAAAAAGCAATGGTTCAAATATCTGCTCGTGACGCTGAATCAAGAGAAA
>JAJYDO010000050.1 GCA_021777355.1 Actinomycetes bacterium
GCCTGTTCAAGGAGTCTCCGGAAGACAAGGCCTCTGCTGCGGGAGTTACGCCGGTTGAACCTGAATGTGAACTCCTCCAGGTAGGCTTGCAGGTGAGCAGGGTCGATGCTGCCCTGGTGTGTGCCAAGAAGCCACCGTTTGAGGAGGCTCGCCACCCGGTGAACGCCAGGCATCACAACATGAGCCAGATCTTCAGATGCATCAATGTTGACCACCTTGCGATTGTAGCCGTACTTCGCCACATCGTTATAGCCGCGCCACCCATCGGTGATGACGACGGAACCCGGCGCCACAACCTCGCGCACGAACGGGACGAGACTGGAGCCAGAGGCGTCGGGGACATAACGCAGACGTACCCGTCCGAAGCCTTTAGGCTCTTTGAGTTCCAGAGCGATCACGACGATGCACTTCTTGGCTCCCCTTCCACGCTTTCCTCCATGGTCGACGCCCCCGACCAGCGTCTCGTCGATCTCGACATCGCCGTTCAATGCCCCTCTGTCAGCTCTCACCATCGCTACCCGGTATCGCTGCAGCATGGCCCAGGCAGTGCGGTAGTCCACACCGACACTGTCGGCAAGCGTTGCAGCGGACAGGCCATTCTTGGCAGTCGTCAGCTGCCAGGCTGCCAAGAACCAGACAGTCAAGGGCGTGCGCGTCTTATCGAAGATCGTGCCTGCCGTGGCCGTCGTCTGGTGTCGGCAGGTGGCACAGACAAGGCGACCTCTGGTATGGACCCAAGGCTCTCTGGGAGTATCACATGCGGGACAACAGAACCCCAATGGCCAGCGAACCTGCTGAAGGAATGTCTGACTGGCATCGTCGTCGGGGAACCATGCGAGAAAATCCTGCAAGAGCGTTGGGTAGTCACGACCAGCGGTCAAGGGAGGGGCTTTTATGTCATCCACCCCTATATATAGTAGCAGGAGGAGCTAAATGACTAGCCCGTTTTTCCATTTTTACCATCGTTTTTCTCTGCCATTTGCTGCCAATTCTGCCAGGTACTCATTGTAGGCAACTAGCTCGGGATCTATTTCTTCATCCTGATCACTATCGGCCACAAATTCACTTTGCGTCTTTTTATTTCCGGATTCCAATTGCTTAGGTTCATAGATTGTCGGGTCATCGTGGATGATATGCCACCAAAGAAATATGGCATATCCTGCGAAAATAGGCCACTCAAAGGTATAAGCCCAGCTAAGTGTATTACCCGATAGCGCTCTATTAAGCTGCCACCAACCTAAAGCCAAAAATGTCGGAACAAGAAGAACCACAGTCAGATGGGCCCACCTAGCCCTTGTGGAAGTCCAGTCGGCAACTCTCTTATTAGCTGGCACACTTAAAGATTACTAGAAAGCCTCTGTCCTATGACTTCGTATAGTACTTAGTCCAGCAAATGGATTTACTGAATCTAAAACGGCCTAAAGTTCAGGCAAGGATGAATAAAACCCAGCGTGTCAAAGATATTCAACTCTGTTTCTGCCTCGTCTTTTAGCGTTATACAAAGCCTGATCGGCTCGATCTAGAAATGTGGGGACATCTTCTAATTTGTTCCATGTTGCCACTCCTGCCGAGGCTGTAATCTTGGCCTCCAAATTGAGCTTGTCAGTCAATGCGCGCAACTCTTCTAGAACCAAGACCGCCCCTTGAGTGTCTGTTTCGGGCATAATAAGGGTAAATTCCTCTCCCCCAAATCGGCCAAGAGTGTCTTGAGCTCTAACTCGTGCCTGCCACACGCCAACAATTGCACAAAGTGCCTTGTCCCCTGCAACGTGACCGAAGGTATCGTTAAATATTTTGAAGTGGTCTAAGTCCAGCATTGCCACGCTCAAAGGTTTTTCCGATCTTCTTGCCCTTTCTATCTCTCCATATAAGTTGTCAAAAATAACTCTTCTGTTTGGAATTCCTGTCAAAGGATCGGTCTGGCTCAAAAACTCAAGCAACTCAATATGTGCTCGTCGTGCGGTTAATCCTAAAAAGGATGGATGGATGGCTTTTATGGTGTCTTCTAACGAAAACTTGGCAAGCCAGGATACTCTGCCAAATTCAAGCACAATAATTACGGTTGCAGAACCTGCAAATCCACCCAAAAACCAACATTTACTATCAGAAATTATAGGCACCCCTTCAAGTCGGGCCCTAATTGCTTCCTTAGTTCCCCCCAGAGCCAAATCCCCCGGATCTTTAACCGGCCACGCCGCCAACACAGACAGAAGATTGCCATCCTTTTCAACTGCAACCGCCACTGCTCTGCGAATTGGAAGAAGTCTTGATAGCAAAGGGAGAGTAATTTCTAACGACTGCTCAGTTGTGGGAGTCTCGCCCGCAATTTCCACAATTCTTCTTTGGAGCGAAAGAAGCTTAATATTTCTATTTTGATTTGCCCAGATCGGGAAGATCATTAGCTGAGCTAGGCCGATTACGGTTATTCCCACGATTACGGAAGCAAGAAATGAAGATCCTCGCAGGCCGGAAGCATAGACGCACCACAGATACACCAGACAAGTTACGATTCCTCCCCCAACTCTCATCCAGGCATTGCCAACTACAAAAAAATAAAGGACATTCAGAAATAGAATGGGGACGAATATTAAGTGGGGACCGCCATCCGCTGCTTCCATAAAACCCGTGGCAAGAGCAGCAATAGATGCCAAAACGAAGAGCATCGGTGGGGTTATGAACATCCCGCCGCCCCTTCTCAACTGGTAGAGCTGAACTACGGAAAAGGAGACTACTATCAAAGTCGCAACAACCATCGCATCGAAGTAGCCAACCCGCAATTGACCTGGTTTTACGACAAACATTACAAAAATTGCAGGCATGATCGCTGAGAAGCCAATAATGGCTACTATGGCTCCTAATAGGAATTGTGATGTATTCAACTCATTCCGTGAGACTTTAAGCTGCGCAAGAAGAGGCACATTCTAACGCTAGGCGCGTTTGAGACCCCGTATGGTGATTCGTGATAATTCAGTATGGGAATAATACTAAGGAGCAAATAAATTGGGCATGGGCAGAGGACCGATGGGCGGAATGGGTGGTTCCCCATTTGGGAATACACTTCGTTCCTTTAGAAGAGATTCATCTGTAACTAGGAAGACCATTAAGGCAGGAACGGCTAAAAGGATGCTAAAAACTGCGGCACCCTACTACAAGATTCTTATGATTTTTTTGGTACTTATCCTGGTAGATGCCGTAGTAGGAGTTGCTAATCCACTCATTTTCAGAGAAATAATTAATGTCGGAATAATTGGGAAAAAGAAAAATGTAGTCATAGATTTTGCCTTCTTGGTGGCTGGCCTAGCTATCGCCGATGCGATACTGTCAGTCGGGCAACGGTATGTTTCTGCCAAAGTGGGGGAAGGACTTATTTTTCGGCTCAGAAGTATGGTATTTGGCCATATGACAGGGATGCCGATTTCTTTTTTCATGCGAACACAAACCGGTGCTCTTGTTACTCGGCTTGACAACGACGTTTTGGGTGCTCAACAGGCTTTCACCGATACCCTGTCCTCCGTTGTATCCAATGTCTTGAGTGTGCTTTTAGTCGTAGCAACCATGATGGTGCTTTCTTGGCAAATAACGCTGGTGGCTCTATTAATACTGCCCGTATTCATTTTCCCTACGAGATGGGTCGGACGCAAACTGGGAAATCTTGCTCGCGAAGGCTACCAATTGAACGCCGAGATGAACTCTATGATGATCGAGCGATTTAACGTGGCTGGCGCTTTACTGGTGAAGCTTTTTGGCGACGGTGCCAAAGAAAGGTCTCTTTTTGAAAAAAAAGCTGGAAGAGTAAGAGATATTGGCGTGACCCAAGCCATGTACGGAAGATTTTTCCTTGTTGCCCTTACCCTAACTGCTTCGCTTGCCACCGCTCTAGTCTATGGATGGGGCGGCGCGCAGGCAATTGACGGCGTATTGTCAGTCGGGACGGTAGTTGCCTTAACTGCTTATTTAAACAGGCTATATGGACCACTGACTGCACTGTCTAACGTACAAGTAGACATAATGACTGCTCTAGTATCTTTTGAAAGAGTTTTCGAAGTTTTAGATCTCCAGCCAATGATCCAAGAAAAGCCTGATGCAAAGGATATTCCGGAAGGACCCTGCGAGATTGTTTTTAGCCAAGTCGAATTCTCATATCCCAGCGCAAAAGAAGTGTCGCTGGCATCTCTCGAATCGGTTGCAGTTTTAGATACAACTATTCCCTCTCAAGTCCTTTTTGGAATATCCTTTAGGGCGCTCCCGGGCCAACTTGTCGCACTTGTGGGGCCATCGGGTGCCGGAAAAACCACCATCTCTCATTTGGTGCCAAGACTCTACGATGTAACTTCTGGATCTATTTCAATAAACGGAGTTGATGTGCGCGAGGCCAAGCTTTCATCTCTTCAAAAAACTATTGGGGTGGTTACCCAAGATGCTCATTTGTTTCATGACACAATACGGGCAAACCTTATTTATGCCAAACAAGATGCAAGCGAAGACGAAATAGTCGAGGCTTTAAAAGGCGCTCATATCTGGAATCTAATTGAGAGTTTGCCCGATGGAATAGAAACAGTGGTAGGCGATAGAGGTTATCGATTGAGTGGAGGCGAGAAGCAACGGATTTCGATTGCAAGACTGCTATTGAAAGCTCCAAGAATTGTTGTATTAGACGAAGCAACAGCTCATTTGGACTCTGAATCTGAAACCCATGTGCAAGAAGCCCTTAAATTCGCCTTAAGCGGGAGAACTTCGATTGTAATTGCTCACCGTCTTTCAACCGTAAGGGATGCTGATCTCATTCTGGTAATTGATGAAGGAAGAGTAGTCGAGCAGGGAACCCATATAGAACTGGTGAAAGCAAATGGGCTATACAAGGAACTCTATGAGCTGCAGTTTGCTCAGCAGTCCCAGGTCAAATAGATTTCCAAAGTGACTATTCACCAAAAAACGCTACCAAGTAAAACGTGACGTTAAAACATAACCTGGAATTTTTTGGTCAGCCAGAATTAACCTAAATGGTTTCGCACTTCAAATTTCAGGAATCTATTGGTAGCACTAGTTCAAAATTCTTTTCTCATAGTCGACACGGGCATCGCTATCAAGATCCGAGAGTACTCGCCTATCTCTTGCTAAGTCTCGAAACGCATTCAGTGCCATTGAGGGTGTTAATCTTGACAAAATATCTGCACTTCTCATCCATTTGGGTACGTAAAAGTCTCTATTCCTATTCGAGCTGAGTGCATCCAAAATGGCATTTGCAACCATATCCGGGGAAACAGTAGGCATGCCCATTCCCCTTTTGACTCCATTGCTCAGTTCCGTGTCCACCAGTGAGGGAAGCACAAGGGAGATGTTAATTTTCTCTCCCTTTAGCTCTCTTCGCAATGCCTCCGTAAAACCTACCACTGCGAATTTGGTCCCTGTATATACGGCGGCACCCGGAAGTGCGATTCGCCCTCCCATTGACGCCACGTTGACAATGTGGCCTGCCCCATTTTCTCTTAATATAGAGAGGCCTTCTTTGCATCCTATTATGACTCCCAGAAAATTGACATCAATAGTTCTTTGCACTTTTAAGTAGTCTTGATCAAGTAAAGAACCAAGCGGCATGACGCCGGCATTATTGACCAAGCCATAAAGTGGGCCTAGTACCTCAGATGTGTTTAAAAGGTAGTTCTTGAAGGAGCTTCTTTCAGTGACATCAAGGCCTAAGCCAATACAGTTCTCCCCTATCAATTTGGCTTGGCTTTTTGAAAACTCGCCGTCGAGATCGCCTATAGCAACTTTTGCTCCGATCCCAACAAGTTGTTTGGCCGTACAGAGCCCTATTCCTCTGGCTCCACCGGAAATGGCAATTACTTTCCCCGAAAGATTATTATTTGACAATTCAGGAAGCCATTCCCGAGAGCATGAGGGTGCTAATTGACTTTATCCAACGATCTCTCTCTTTTTCGCCATTGCCTTTCTGGAACGTGCGGAGTACTCCTGCGAAGATCATGCCATTAATTGCTCTCGCTGTAATCTCAATATCAAGATCTTGGCGCAGATAACCCTTTTGACAGCCATTTTGTAAATAACGCTCCACATAAGTTCCAAAAAGTTCGATTACCTCTTGGAGTTTTATAGTCAAGTCCCTGTCTACGCCGTAGGCTTCAAAGAAGAAGACCTGTGCTAGCTCGCGATTGTTATTGAAAAAGTCAAACAGCCTAGAACCAATCTCATTAAGCTGGTTCGCGTAATCCGATAAAGTGTCAGCGGCATCAGGATCTATGTCGACAATTAGTTGTGTAACCTGGTCAACGGCGTAGGAGAGAACTTGCTCTGCAATATGGCGCTTGTTGTCGAAATAACGATAGAAAGTGCCGTGGCCAATTCCCAGCTCTTTGGCAATATCGGATATGTTAGTTTCCTGATAGCCTCTCTCGGCTATTACTTTGGAAGCTCCCCTTAAAATCTGTTCACGCCTTTTTCTTACAAGTTCGGCATTTGGCATGTTCGAGCTACTAAACGATCGGGCTCTTTAGTGCGAAATAAGCCAAAAGCGTATACTTTGCACTCTCGCCATTACGTGATCTCCACAGCATTTTGCCTAAGTTCGCGCCAGGTGCAATCTCAACAAGTTCATCTCTAATGGATTTAATTATTAGTTTTGGATTCGATCTAACAGATGCGTAGTCAATTACTAACACCTCGGTTTCCGGATCTTCCTTTCCTTTCTCAACCCAAGTAGTGAAACTAAAGCCTGCGGTTTTGCCTTCGAAGTCGCTGAATTTGTAAAAAGGCCAAAGCGCTTTTGCCCCAAATCGAGCCTCTCGTGTCATCAGATTGTCTCCGGTGTTACTTTCTCTATTGAACCTCTTGCCAACCCAAGGCAGCCAGATCCCTGTCGCCCTCGAAAGAACCTTGTCTGCCAGAGGATTAACTGTCCACCCTACAAGCATCCCTTCTGTTACAGAATCGAGATGCTTAGGAGCGGATCCATTTGCAAACAGGTCGCCCAATTCACTCATCGCCCTTTCTCTATTTTTTGTGAGCAGTTTTCCTTTTTCCCGAATCAGCTCCCAAGTTTCGTCGCGTTGCGCCAGAGTCCGTGAGGATTCGGATGATTTTCCTCCAGTGGATTTCGCTTTCGTGTTTTCAGCCTGATCAGTCATTATTTCCTCCTAAAAAACGGAATGATATGTCATTCTAGATTGCTGACACCAGATTGTCAAGGGGTTTTCCCTAATTCTTAAAAAATTTGATACTGGAGCTTCTGGCCATACGCAGCCAGTCCTGAACCATTTCGGCAATGAATGAGGCATTCAAATGTGGAGAAAACTGGCCTGTCGGAGTTACTAAGTCAAAATGAGCCAAGTTATTGAGGCAAATTACCTTTTGACAACGATCTTTCGTCTCTTAGATACTCGGGCTCACCACTTCAGCCCCAAGTATTATCAAGCCTCCCCCAAAACCGAGCATCTCTTCGCATTGGCAAAAGGATGGTTATTTGAAGATAGCTCTTGGTGCCACAGCATTACTCGTAGAATGAAAAGAGTTTATTCATGAGTGGTGAAATAGCAATTGCGGTAGAGGATGTTTCCAAATCCTTCGGCAAGACCGAAGCTTTAAAGCGCGTGTCATTCCAGGCCATGACCGGAAAGGTCCTAGGGCTTTTGGGACCAAACGGTGCGGGCAAAACAACGGCAGTGAGAATACTCACTACACTTATCCCTTTGGACAGCGGCAACGCTACAATCCAAGGCATCAATGTCTCAGCGCACGGGGCCCAAATAAGGAAGATCATCGGATTAGCCGGGCAGTATGCTGCAGTAGATGAGTACCTGACGGGAAGAGAGAACCTTGAACTTGTGGGCGGTCTTTACCATCTGGCAAGAAAAGAAGCCAGAAGCCGCTCAAAAGAACTGCTCTTTAAGTTTGATTTAGAAGATGCCGCAGATCGTCAGGTTAAAACCTACTCCGGAGGAATGCGAAGAAGGCTTGACTTAGCAGCTAGCTTGGTCAATCGGCCCCCAGTACTTTTTCTCGATGAACCGACCACCGGACTTGACCCAAGGTCGCGTATTGGACTTTGGGATTCGATTAGATCGCTTGTCTCAGAGGGAATGACTGTTCTTTTAACAACCCAGTATCTTGAAGAAGCCGACCAACTTTGCGACAATTTAGTAGTTATAGACCATGGACAAGTTATTGCCAATGGAACACCTGATGAGCTCAAAACTAGTCTTGGCGGCGATTTAATAGAGTTCAGCGTCATCAAACGAGAGCTTTCTCAGCATGCCGCCGAAGTAGTAGCGAAATTTGCTCTAAGCGCACCGACTTTTGAATCTGAAAGCGGCCAAATAACTTTAAGGCCGGTGGGTGATGGCACGCATTCACTTGCGAATTTAGTGCGAGCACTAGATGAATCAGGGATTGCAATTGCCGGGCTTGCCCTGAGGCGACCGTCTTTAGATGAAGTGTTTCTCTCGTTGACGGGGAACAGTCCCGACGAGGCGAATGGAAACTGAACTTGAGAGGATGTGTGGTCTAATTGTTATATGAATGGTCTTTGATGACCAAGCGCTACGTGTTGCGCTATATCAGGGTGCCCGCACTTGTTGTATTTTCCATTCTCCAGCCAATTATGTTTGTAGTGCTTTTCCGCTATGTCTTCGGGGGTGCAATAGTAGTGAGGACCTCGAACTACGTCTCATATTTGATGCCTGGAATTATTGCGCAAACTGCGGCGTTCGGATCAATTGCAACAGCGGTTGGACTTGCGGAGGATTTTCAGGGCGGGATGATTGATAGATTTAGGTCGATGCCCGTGTCCACTTCCTCGGTATTGGTCGGCAGGTTAGTTACTGATACATTGCGAAATATTTTTATAGTTCTTGTGATGATTGTAGTAGGTTACCTCGTTGGATTTCGATTTATGAATGGAATTGTTCCGGCTGTTGGAATGGCTGCAATGGCTGTTTTATTTGGACTTAGCATCTCGTGCATCTCGGCGCTAATAGGAATGAAGCTTCGAGACCCTGAAGCTGTGCAGTCTTTCGGTCTTATTTGGCTTTTCCCATTGACTTTTGTCAGTGCTGCTTTCGTTCCTGTTTATACGATGCCAGGGTGGCTACAAGGTATTGCAAAAGCTAATCCTGTAACAATTGTTATTGATTCAATGCGATCCATGGCCCTAGGCGGACCACTATCTAGAACTACGTTCGAATCCTTGGCTTGGTTGATTGGAATATGCGTAGTATTTTTGCCTATTGCAATAAGACAATTCCGACGAGTAAGTTAAGCTGTCTTTAAAGATTAAAATTACTTAGCCAAGATCACTTGGCTTGTATCTTCTGACCTCTTCTGCTGCTTCATCTCCCCATCTTTGTTTAAGCATTTCTTCAGCATGCTCGCCGACATTTTTCTTGGCAATTGATAAAAACTGCTCAGGTTCAACCGAAATGAAAATGCCTTCGGCTTCGGCAGTTATTTGCCCCTGGTACTCAATTCGCCCGACTGTTTTTATTTTCCTTCCTTCTTTCCCCAAGCACTCGCCATAAAACTCGATTTGTGCGTGTAGTGGAGTGGGCCTTTTATATATCACCTTCAATGTGCCTGTCATCCCGGTGTGGCCTGCCCTAATGTTGGCTGCTCCAAGTAATTCGTCAAAGGCAAGAGCAATCATCCCTCCGTGGGCACATGTTGGAGGACCTTCATGTTGATCGTCAAAAACTCCTGACCCCCTAATGGTATTGGTTCCTTCTTCTGGCCACCACTTAATCGGAGGTGAGATTGGATTTGCCGGGCCCGACACGGGCGATGTTAGAAAAATCGGACCGCCTTCGGAGTTTTCTATACCTCCCATCCGAATACGTAATGCCGATCCGTCACCTGATTCTTGGTCCAGTAATTCTGCAAGAAGTTTTAGCTCAGCACTTGCTTTTTCCCAAACCGAAGCCGGAATATCTTGGGCTACTACAGCTCTAATTATTCTTCTCAGCGATGTTGACGCATCAATTCGATAGTCGATTGCCTTGATTGATTCATCACTGTTTTGATCTTCCAAATTATTTTCCATTCCTAAATATCACACTCCTAGCTTTCGATGAATAGATTTCGTGCGCTTGTAAAATTCAAGAAATGCATCGTACATCTTCAAATACGTAGAAGACAATTCCTTGTTTGGATAGTGAGTAGTTGAAATTGGTACGCTGTCGGCGATTTCATCAAGGCTGACTTTACCAAGGGAGAGAAGTGCTAGTAGCCCTGCGCCCCTGACATTGACGTGAATTGGATCTGCAACTCTTGAAACAGGAACGCCGAGCACGTCGGCGTGGATTTGAGCCCATACCGGTGAATTTGCACCTCCGCCTACGAAGCGAAGAGGCCTCAGCTCACGTTTAGTAAATCCTTCTACGGCATCAAAGAGCCATTTGGAGTTGTAGGCAACGCCTTCATAAACGCTTCTAACCATATCTGCACGGGTGGAAGACAAACTCAGATGGTTAAATGATGCTCTTATGGTGTGGTCCTCAACGGGTGTTCTCTCTCCGTGCAGCCAAGGAGTAAATAAAACGCCGTTGGAACCCGCCGGCGTGCTTTCAACAAGTTGATCCAGTTTCTTCCAAAGATCAGACGGAGACTCGAAACTACTTAAGGAATCATTTGGGAACAATACTGCATCTCTTAAAAAAGTAAGGCAAGCCCCTGCGGTTTCGTGCTCGTCCCCTACTAAATACTTGCCGGGAATGCAGGCTGGAAGCGTAGCAATATTGCGCAAAATGTCCGTCTTCTTTTTTGGGACATGGCAGGTGATCCAAGAAGATGTTCCTATATATAGGTGAGCTTCATAATCTCTAACAGCACCAGATCCCATGATTGCCGAATGAACATCTCCGGTTCCAACAACTACTGGGATCCCGGATGGAACTCCGAGCTCTTTAGCTTCTTTTTCCCTAAGCGGCCCAAGTACCGAGTTGGAAGGAACTAAGTCGGGGAGCTTGTTCTTGTCTAAGCCCACCATCGAGATAAGCGCATTGTTATAGCGAATGTTATCGATTTTCCTATTGTCGGTTACCCAATGGAGTGTAATTGAATCGAAACTTGCAGCTTTTTTCCCGGTCATGCGAGCCCCCAGATAATCGGCCGGTTCCAAAAATTTACTTGTTTTTTGATAAAGGTCCGCCTCGGCTTCTTTGATGTAGAGAATATGCGAAAGCGAGTCCTTTCCAGACAACCCCGGAGCGCCGCCTGTGAAATAAAGCCAACGCAATATTTTAGACATTCCGTAGCCGAGAATTTTGGGTGATCCATTGGCCGCTCTCCTAATCGGACCGCTTCCTCTTGAATCCATCCAAATCACCGCGTTTGCAAGCGCCTCGCCACTTGCATCCACGGGAACCGTGCCTGACCACTGGGCAGTTATCCCGATTCCCTCAATTTCACTGGGTGAGACTTTGGAGTTTAAAAAGGCCTGTTCTGAAGATTCGACAATAGCGTTCCACCAGGCTTCAGGTGACTGTTCCACTCCTCCGCCGTCTTTGAAAATCATCTCCACTGAGGAAAACCCATGCGACACAATCTCCCCTCGCGAGGAGACAATCGCAACTTTAGGGCCTCCTGTTCCAAGATCGACTGCCAAGGCATAAGAAAGCGAATTAGAATTATTTGCAATTGCCACAGGAAAACCCTATCGGTTTTATAGCTTCGAAGGAAAATCAATGCTTAAAATTTGCCTTATAAAGCTGAATGGCTACCCAATTTAGTAATAAGTTATAAATATGTCATGGACCCCTCCTTTGCCGCATGCTCCTCACCCGGGAGCCATTCAGCCGAAATTTGAAGCCAGATATCCATGCCCTTGTTGCGGGCATCTGACATTTAAAAAAATCCCGGGCTCTGGTATTGGCTGCGAAATTTGTTACTGGATAGACGATGCAAGACAGCTAAGATGGCCAAGACTTGGCGAAGGAAAAAACTTTATTTCCCTTGTCCAAGCTCAGGAAAACTATGCCCGATACGGTTCCTGTGAAGAGCGCTTTTCAAATGTCATACGCCAAGCCCGCCAGGATGAGCCTATCGAATACGGATTTCGACCAATAAATCTTCAATACGACAGGTTTGAGGATCCCCGAACAACCGCGCATGCTCCCTGGCCGCCCGACCCTACGTTTTTATACTGGTGGCGGCCAACTTTTTGGCTAGCTAATGTCCATCCCGGCCATTTGGCACCACCTCCACCTCAAAGTCCGCAACCCTACGTGCCCCCACCTCCTCCGCAGAGTTATATGCCCCCTCCGCCCGGCACTTTATTGCCTCCGCCTCCGCCGCGTCCGCCGGGTTATTTGCCGCCACCATGACTTACCCTCCCGACAACTATCCACCTCAAGAACCTGATCCCAGTAACCCTCCTCAAGGTCCCTATCAAAACCAGCCCCACCCTCCCCAAGTCCCATACCCATATGGTTATCCGGGATACGGTTATCCGCCGCCCGTATATCCACATCCCTTCTATCAGCCAATGCCGCAAGTGCGAGTTGAGGTCGAAAGCGCAAAAGACAAGGATCTAACCAGGTCGCTCATAATCTATGAAATCTTTGCAGTGGAATTAGCTGCCTTTGTGCCGGGTATTACTACTGCAATTGCCATTGCAATACAAACTCTTTACCATCAGTCAACCACTGCCATTATCCAGCCCATAATCACGGGCCACACCGCAATGGATATTAGTCTCCAAGTTTTTCTGAACATCACCGGGATCTATGCAGTGGTGCTAATTGCTTATGTTTTGAAACGATCCGGAGAGTCTCTTAAGACAATCGGCCTTACCTCGAGACTGACGCCCAATGACTTCGGGATTATGGCACTTTTGACTGTTGGAACATTTGTGTGCCTGTATATGGTCGCATTTGTCACAATTGCGTTCCACCTAAGTTCTACGCACAACCCGCAAGTGAGTTCGGGAATTCCAAAGGAATACATCATTGTCGGACTTATCGGCTCATTCAGAACAGCGCTTTTGGAAGAAGTTGCAGTATGTGGCTATATATTGCACCGTCTTGAACAGTTAAAAGTCTCACCTTCCAAGGCCTTATTAATATCTGTGGCGCTAAGATGCAGCTACCACGTCTACGGCGGGTGGCCCTTAATTGCTCTCACTATCCCATTTGGATTGATGCAGGGTTACGTCTATCAGAGGAACAAATCAATAAAAAACCAGGTGGTGGCGCATTTTATCTATGATTCAGTAATATTCACCTTATCTATTTTCGCCTAATAAATTGTAAATTTTTCGCCTGGATACACAAAGTTGTTGGCACTCTGTACAATAGAGTGCTAGAGCAAATGTTCCAAGGTATCGAGTAAATAATTAATTGGATGGTTGAAAAAATATGCTAGATGAAAGAAAATCTGCAATCTTAAGAGCCATAGTCAATCAATATATCTCCACTGCCGAACCGGTGGGTTCCACACATGTTGCCAAGTACGACCCTGGAGTCGAAGTATCAAGCGCAACCATCAGATCCGAGATGGCACAGCTGGAGCGGGAGGGATATTTGATTCAGCCTCACACTTCAGCTGGGCGAATTCCGAGTGACAAAGGCTACAGGTATTTTGTAGATCACCTCTCTACGCCGGGACGACTAGGTCCTACTCAACGCCAAGAAGTCAAAGAGTTCTTCTCAACTTCACATTTTGCAATAGAGACCATGCTCCATGACACATCGAAATTGCTAGCCACGCTAACTAGCCAAGTTGGAGTCGTGATAGGTGCAGTCCCTGGCGCCACTACTGTCGTCGGGGCCCAGTTGGTTAAACTATCGCCAAAGTCGGGAGTATTGGTTTTTATTCTTTCTTCTGGAGATGTTGAGAGAATCGAAATTGAAATTCCCGATGGTGCTGACGAGATTTTGATTCAGGAAACTTCGGCCTATTTTCAAAAATGTTTGGTGGGTGCCAAATGGGGCTCGGCCTGTGAAAAGTTAGATGAAATAACTGAACCACAACTAGAAGGAGTAATCAGAAACTGTCAAAGCGCTTTGAGGGAAGCACAAGACAGAAGCAAAATAAACCCGAGTTCTAACCATGTATTTGTCGATGGTGCTTCACATATTACTGATGCTTTTGGAGCGGTTGATACGGTTCGTAATATACTGTCGATACTTGAACAGCAGTACTTAGTCGTAACTCTCTTAAAGGACATTTTAGATAGAGGTACTTCGGTTTCCATTGGATCTGAACATGGTGAAGCACGACTGGCTGACTGTTCAATTGTTGTTGCGCCCTACAGCAAAGATGGCGAACCAGTGGGAACTATTGGGATATTAGGACCTACCCGGATGAAATACAGCGAAGCTTTGGCAACGGTTGCAATAGTTGGAAATCAGCTCACTGATCGGCTAAGTGAGACTAATTAGAATGATAGTCGAGGTGCAAAAAAGAACATGCCAATGACAGGTTCAACTGATTACTATGAGATTTTGGGCGTTGGGAAGAATGCTTCCGATGATGAAATAAAGCGCGCATATAGAAAACTTGCCAGAGAACACCACCCTGATGCAAACGATGGCGATGCCGAAGCGGAAGCAAAGTTCAAGGAAATTTCGGTTGCCTATGAGACACTTAAGGATCCCGAGAGAAGAAGACGCTATGACATGTTCGGCGATGCTGGCGATGGAGGGCCGCAAGGTTTTGACATGGGTGGTTTCAGCGGTGGATTCTCTGATCTCTTTGACGCTTTCTTGGGGGGAAATCCATTTGGCCAAAGGGGGAGAAGGCAAGGACCACCAAGGGGCCAAGATATGGAAATCGTCGTGGATCTTTCGTTCAAAGATGCAGTTTTTGGTCATAAGCAAACAATAAAGACTCATGCGCCGGAGAGATGCGATACTTGTAAAGGTTCCGGCGCCAAAGAGGGAACTTCGCCTCAAACTTGCAGTACTTGCAAGGGAGCAGGTGAAATTCGCCAAGTAAGGCAGTCTCTTCTTGGCCAGATAGTTACTTCGGGTCCATGCGGAACATGTCAAGGACTAGGTCAAGTAATCTCCAGCCCCTGTAGCGACTGTGGAGGTGAAGGAAGGAAGAGAGGTTCTCAGGAATTCACGATTGAAATTCCGGCAGGAGTTGATAACGGCACTACTTTGAGACTTTCAAATAGAGGTGCGGCTGGTCCCAGGGGTGGTGCCAACGGAGATCTTTATGTGCACTTGCGAGTCAAAAGCGATCCAAGATTTATTCGTGACGGGAATGACTTGATCCATGAGATGCACATTCCTATGACCGGTGCTGCTCTTGGCATGCAGACGACGTTTGAGTCCTTAGACGGAGAGGAAAACATTAATATCCAACCCGGAACCCAAAGTGGAACGGTTATAAGAATAAAGGGTAAAGGTGTTCCTCAGGTCAGAACTACAAGACGAGGCGACCTTTTGGTGCACATAATTGTGGATACTCCAACCAAACTATCCAAAGAGCAGATAAAGCTTTTGAAAGAACTTGCAAAAGAGCGTGGCGAAGAGACGGCAGAATTTGACCACGGCCTGATCTCAAAACTTCGTCGCCACTAAACCGAGATCTCTTGTGAGCCAAACCGAACCGGTTTCTCCTGACGAGTCTGGTCTTTTGCCCAAAGCTCACGCAATGGTATTTGTTGACGATTTGGATAGCATCGAAATCAGCCCTGATGATTTCCATCATTTAGCTCGAGTACTTAGGCTTGTAAAAGGCGAATCTTTGATAGCCAGCGACGGAGGCGGGAATTGGAGAATGTGCCAATGGAGAGGAAGCAGCGACAAGTACTCTCCGGTTGAGCCCAATTCAGATATTTTTGTGCAGCGTAAATTAGAGCCTCAAGTCGGAGTAGCATTTTCAATTCAAAAGGGTTCTCGCCCAGAGTGGTGTGTCCAAAAATTGACCGAACTAGGAATCGACCTAATTCTTCCTTTTACAAGCGACAGATCCGTGGTCAAATATGACAGTTCAAAATCGCATAAGGAATCACTACGCTTCAAAGCCATTGCAAGAGAGGCTTCAATGCAGTCCAGGCGCGCTTGGCTCCCAATAATCGAGCCAATAACAAATTTTGATTCCATAGCGGGCGACTCCGAACACCCTTTTTCCCTGGCAGTGCCAAAAGCCAATCCAATTACAGATTCAATACGATTTATTGCAATAGGGCCCGAAGGAGGATTCAGCGAAAGAGAACTTGGAGCAAATATGCCACATATAGGGCTTGGCCAGCATATTTTGCGTGCCGAGACCGCGACTTTGGCAGCGGCAACTCTCTTGAGTTTCTTCAGAGAAGGGCTGGGAAGCAAAATAAATTGACCACTTTTTAGCTAATAGCTTGCATTGCCACGCTAAGTGAGCAAAAATACTAAAGTGAGTAATATGGTAAATATAAGACCCGAAGATGACGACGATGATGCTGGTGCGGCTAGGGAATATGCGAGCGCATTAGGAAATAGGCTCCGGTCAGTTAGAAAGCAGAAGCATTTGTCACTCCAAGCGGTCGAAGCTATATCTCACCAGGAGTTTAAGGCCTCAGTATTGGGTGCTTACGAAAGGGGAGAACGGGCTATATCGGTTCCGAGGCTGCAGCGCTTGGCCACCATTTATAGCGTGCCTGTGGACCAACTTTTGCCCAAAGATGAGAATGTGTCACCTCTGGCCAGACATGGAGCACCGGTGCCCGAGGAAGGAAAAGAGCCGGTAGTCGAGCCAGCCAAAGTTACGGTTGACCTCACTAAACTGTCAGCAGTAGCAGGGCCCGAGCGAGATCTGCTCCGCCACTTTTTGGGAATGATACAACTTCAGAGGCAGGACTTTAATGGGCGAATGATCACTATCAGGGCTGACGACCTTAAGATTATTGCGTCTTTATTTGGAATGACCTCGTCCGCCATGAGCAGAAGACTTGAAGAGTTGGGACTTAGAATCCCGGCCTAGAGGCTTTTTGTTATGGTATTACATGAAATTGTTTCAAATTTCATGGCAATTTCTCGGAAGTGGGAGTAAAATCCAAATATGAATGAGTCCATTGAGTGGGTGAGTACAAAAGATGCCGCCGAGTATTTAGGGGTAACTCTTCGTACTCTTTATCGTCTCATCGATGAAGGTGCAATTCCTGCCTACAAGATTGGCCGCGTCATCAGGGTCCAAAAACCAGACTTAGATCAATTTATTAATTCTTCCAGAATCCAACCGGGAACTCTTGAGCATCTCTATCCCGAGGTCCAAAAGGCATCCAACCCTTCTTCCAGATCGGCAGCTCTGAGTTGACTGAAGACTGCCTATTTTGTGGGATAGTTTCAGGCGACATCCCATCTGACATTGTGGCATCTTCGAATTTGAGCGTGGCTTTTAGAGACGTCCGTCCGGCGGCACCCAGTCACGTACTAGTAGTTCCTAAAGAACATATTACCGATGCCTCAACTATAACCACATCGAATGGAGCAGTATTAGCTGACATGATAATGACTGCCCAAGAAGTTGCCTTTATCGAAAAAATACATGAAAGCGGATATAGGCTTGTTTTCAATGTAGGTGACGACGCAGGAAATAGTGTTCCGCATCTTCACTTGCATGTCCTGGGCGGGCGCCAAATGGGGTGGCCTCCGGGTTGACAGAACTTTCGGCTACACAAACTCAGATTACTGTTGAAGTTCCTTCCAACCACTTGATGACGGCCCTTCTTGGGCAACAGGATGTGCTGCTTCGCATGATTGAAGCTGCTTTTCCGGAAGTCTCGATTCATGTAAGAGGCAATGCAGTTTCTATCAAAGGAATTGACTCTGTCAGAGTTGCTTCATTATTTGGCGAACTTATCAAACTCTTGCAAAAAGGCCATCGATTAGACCCAACTAATCTCTCCCAAACAATATCAATGATAAAAGACGACATTTTGCCGACTGAAGTTCTCACTACTGAAGTCGCGCGTTCGTGGAGAGGCAGGAAGGTTCACCCAAAGACAGCCGGCCAGAAAAGATATGCAGAGGCAATTTCATCTAACGTCATTACTTTTGGAATCGGGCCTGCCGGAACCGGCAAGTCTTACTTGGCTGTGGCATTGGCTGTGCAAGCCTTACGTGACAGGGTAGTAAATCGAATCATTCTTACTCGACCTGCCGTGGAAGCGGGCGAGCGGCTGGGTTTTTTGCCAGGAGATTTGCTGGCCAAAGTTGACCCCTACCTAAGGCCGTTATATGACGCTCTGCATGACCTTTTAGAAGATGAGGGACTTCAAAAACTTATGGAAAGAGGCACCGTTGAAGTAGCTCCGCTTGCATACATGCGCGGCAGAACCCTCAACGATTCATTTGTGATACTTGATGAAGCGCAAAATACTACCGGAGAACAGATGAAGATGTTTCTCACACGGGTGGGTTTTGGGTCAAAAGTAGTAGTAACCGGGGATGTGACTCAAATTGACATTACCGGCGGAAGAGACAAAAGCGGTTTAGTCGGGTTGCGCAAGATTTTAGAGGGAATCGAAGGTATTGCTTTTGTGGATCTGGATAAAAGAGATGTAGTTAGGCATAGAATTGTCTCAGACATAGTTGATGCTTATGAAAAAGCAGACAATAGGTTTAACAAATAATCGAAAACATGCCGAAATTCAATAAGTAAACATGCCAATATGTTCAGACTCAAAATCCAATTGCCAACCATGATATTGCCAAATTACGGCTAGAGTTAGATTTCATGAGTTGGAAAGCCGGATAGAACCTATGATGGACTCGCATGGAATAGACATCCACATAGCTGATGAGCAAAATGACTATCAAGTAGATGTTTCGAAGTGGCACAAACTGGCACTTAATGTGCTCATAGCCCAGGGAGTCAAAGGTGAAACCGAACTTAGCATCATCTATGTGGATGAGCCTACAATAGCCACCTTAAATGAAAAGTTTCTAGGACACGATGGCCCAACTGATGTACTTTCATTTCCGATTGAAGACCTTGTTATGCCTTCGGGTCGATTTCCCGATTCGGGAGGAACCTCCCCTACTTGGGACCCAGCAGATGACTATGAAGCCCCAATGCTTCTAGGCGACGTCGTCATTTGTCCTGCAGTGGCTAAGAGAAATGCACCGGAACATGCCGGAACCTACGAAGCTGAACTGGCACTTCTTTTGGTGCATGGGATCCTGCACATTTTAGGCATGGATCATGAACAAGATGATGAAGCAGAGCTTATGGAGGCAAGAGAGCAAGACATGTTGTCACGCTTTTTCAAGCGAGGAGATCCAAGTGGAGCCTAGCTTCTTCATGCTTGGAGCGCAGAACTCGTTTACCCATGCTGACTTTGCAATTGTCGCAGTTATATTTCTACTATTTGTGATAACAGGGGTCCTAGCCTTGGCTGAAACATCACTCGTGAGAATGTCGAGGGCCAAGGCACTTTCCCTCCAGGAACGTGGCAAACGTGGAGCGAAAGCTCTATTGAAACTCGTGGAAAATCCAACAAGCTTTTTACATCCCATTCTTTTTTCAGTTTTTTTGGCGCAAACAATTAGTGCCACCTTGGTTGGAATTTTACTTAGTCATCTTTTTAACGGCTGGATGATTGCTCTAATAACAGCCGGTGAAGTGCTTGTCGTGTTTTTGTTGGCAGAAGCAATTCCCAAGAACTGGGCTGTCACTCATCCTGAACGGGCGGCACTTTTATCTGCCCCTTTCGTAACGTTTTTAGTCAACTTTGCCCCACTTGCATTGATCGCAAAAGGAGTCGATAGACTCTCGGCAGTAGTTATTCCAGGCGCCAAAGACTCGCAAAGCGAAATAACCGAATCTGAGCTTTTGGCCATGGCAGATGTCGCCTTAGAAGAGGAGATTATTGAGACCTCTGAACGAGCCTTTATACATTCGATTCTGGCATTTGGCGATACGGTGGTCAAAGATGTTATGAAGCCAAGGACCGAGATGGTCGCAGTCGATAAATTCGACAAAGTGAGTGACGTATTAGATCTAGCTATGTCTGCAGGCTATTCCAGAATGCCCGTGTTCGACGGATCTGTTGACAACGTAGTGGGAATAGTAGTAGCTAAGGACCTGGTAAGAATGGAACGAGAGGGCCAAGGCCAGCGCGAAGTAAATGAGTACTCCAGGGATGCTCATTATGTTCCTGAGACCAAGAAAGTTGCACCCCTCTTGAAAGAAATGCAGGAGAAGTCCTTTCATTTGGCAATTGTTATTGATGAATATGGGGGCACCGCAGGAGTCGTGACAATGGAAGATCTCATTGAGGAACTAGTCGGAGAAATTATAGACGAGTACGACACGGAAGATCCTCAAATAGTAAAGATGGAAAATGGAAAGGTGAAAATTACTGCGCGGCTGACTATTGAGGAGGCAAACGAGCATTTAACTGCCAAACTTCCAAGTGGAGATTGGGACACTATTGGGGGCCTTTTGCTAGACAGACTGGGTAGAATCCCCAAACCCGGCGATTCTATAGAAATCGACGAACACAAATTAGAGGTTGCCGAGATGTCAGGAAGGCGAATTGTTAGCGTGCTTTATTATCCAAGTTCTATAAAGACAAGCCAAAGCGGTGAGTCTGAAAATGAATGAAACTGCTTTAATTAGATGAAATCCGGCTTTGTTGCAGTGGTTGGGAGGACTAGCGTAGGCAAATCAACGCTTGTTAACCGAATTGTAGGCAAAAAGGTTTCGATCACTGCCACTACTCCCCACACCACACGTTCTACTATTCGGGGAATTTATAACGGCGAGGATGCTCAAATAGTATTGGTTGATACCCCGGGAATTCACAGGCCTTCAGGGCCACTGAGCGGGCACTTAAATTTGACTGCAGCTGCAGCAATCAAAGATTCTCCTGAGGTGGTAATGCTGGTAGTTGATGGACACGCCGGAATTGGCCCAGGTGACATACGTATCGCAAAGACATTACCCCAAGACTCTGTCGTGGTTATTAACAAAATCGACAGAATGAATAA
This sequence comes from Actinomycetes bacterium, assembly GCA_021777355.1. GTDB lineage: Bacteria > Actinomycetota > Acidimicrobiia > Acidimicrobiales > JABEUL01 > JABEUL01. The sequence continues at coordinate 20,928 of JAJYDO010000050.1, forward strand.
AACTCAGATTGCCGCTCAGTTGATGCTCTCTTTTGAAAAGCTCGGATTTAGAGATAATGCCGAATATGTCCCTGTCTCGGCAGCATCCGGAGGGGGAATTGACGAACTGAGAGAAGTGCTCAAATCAAAACTTAGTGACGGACCTGCCTGGTTCGATGTAGAAGAAACCAGCGATGTGCCAGAGGATTTTTACATCGCCGAATTGATCAGGGAGCAAGTCCTAAAATTGGCCAGAGACGAACTGCCATCGTCTATTGCCTGCCAAATTAAAGAGTGGGAGCCCGCCTATATGCTCTGCGAGATTATTGTCGAGAGAGACAGCCAAAAACCCATTGTATTGGGAAAGGGCGGCAAGAATCTTGGAAATATCAGAAGGGCGGTCCAGCCTAAGCTCCCTAAAGGAACCAAGCTCGAACTCGTGGTTTCGGTAAATAAGAATTGGAAGCGAAATCCCGAACGTCTAGGTTATTTCTGAATCAACTTTCTAACAAATTCAAATGAAATTCCCGGATTACCCCTGGGCATGAACAACTTTGGTCTTCACATTAAGTACAATTTAAGGCGTGACACCAAGGAACAATCGCGACATAGACGCGCTCGCTCCTGTCCGTCGAAATGGCTCAAGGAGAAAGAGCCAAAGGAAAAACAGGCTGGTAGCCATAGCAATTGTGGTTGCCCTAGTCATAGTATTAGTCGCTTTTGGAGAATTCTATTTAGGAAAGCCGACTAAACCTACAACTTCAACTGTAACTTCGTCGCCCAAGGCTTCAACAACAAGCCAGCCTGAAATTCCGACCTGGAGAACGGCCTGGGGATCTGCAATGGCTTTCGCACCTTTTCCTGCCACCAATGTCACCATAAGAGTATTAACCACTCTTCAGGGAAGTGGAACCGCAGTTAGGGTGAGAATCTCGAATGAATTTGGGAACGCTCCACTACTGGTTGGTGCCGCTTCAACCGGAATTTCAGTTGGCGGAGACGCCGTAGTGGCAGGTTCTCAAATGCCCCTCACCTTTAGTGGATTGGCTTATGTGACTATTCCAATTGGGTCGTCGGTAGTTAGCGACCCGGTCAACATGGCGGTGAGCTTTGGAGAGACTTTAGAAACAAGTTTATATTTGCCTTCAACCGACAAGCTCACAAGCCATTACTACGGCCAAGACACGCCAATTACCTTTTACACCAGAAATAATGTTGGAAATGTTACTGCCGACACAACAGGTGCATCTTTCACGGGATCGAATATTTATGCCGAGCTAGTTGATGCTGTCGATGTCTTTGAACCAAGCGGACGACCAACAATTGTTGCACTAGGTGATTCGATTACCGATGGGTTTCACTCGCCACTGAGCTGGACATCGGTATTGGAGGCCCGAATTGATTCACTTCCTCCATCTGAACGAAGTGCTGTAATTCCTGAGGCAATTACGGCCAACACCTTAACTAATGTTGTGCCCAACTACAGTGCAGGCGGCGGCGGACCAAGTGGCGAAGACCGTTTTAGTGATGACGTCACTTCGCTTTCCGATGTTAAATACCTTATTGTCCTTCTTGGAACCAATGACCTCTTTTTTGGAGCGACCGCGCCTGAGGTCATTGCGGGCTATCAAAGTTTGATACAAGAGGCTCATAAGGCAGGTATCACGATAATCGGTGCTACGCTCACTCCGCGGGGAGGAAGCGACCAATATGTGCGAATTCCGTGGAACGCACAGCACCAACTGGCACTAGATCAGGTTAACCAGTGGATCCTGACTTCTCATGCTTTTGACGATGTGGTAGATCTCAACAGATTGCTAGCAAACATCTACAACGGAAGTTGCCAGCCCGATGTTATGTTCCCTGGTTATGACTCAACTGATCATCTTCACCCAAACCCGGCAGGTCAAATCGTAATCGGAAATGCTTTCCCAACTGCTGATTTTGGGCTCCCCCCAACTCCTATTGCCCAACCTGCAATTGGTGTCACACCAACACCTGGTTGCGACGGCAATCAGGGCACGCCTGGAATCACTGTTCCCACAACTGCACCTGCCCCGGTTGTAACCAATGCACCTCCCGCAGTGAGCACAACGCTAGTGCCTCCGCTAGTTCAAAACAGCAAGAATTGATTTAGCGCTTTCGACTAGTAATGGTGAAAGATAGCTGACTTGGATTCTAATTCGAAGTGCAACTCTGTCTACGATTTAGTATAGCTTAGTTTCGTTTTGTAAAACACTTCATATGGGCTCTTGTATCCTAGAGATTTCCTCGGTCGGTGATTTAATCTGTTGACT
>JAJYDO010000051.1:0-18176 GCA_021777355.1 Actinomycetes bacterium
AAAAGCTGGTCGCAGTTGCAAGATCCAGTTCAACCCAAGCTCCTATCTGTTGGTTTAGACCTGACCCGGGAGACCATGAAGTTGAACTATTTCCGTCGAAGGCCATTGAAGCTCTTGAATTTAGAAAGCCCGGAAGTCGACCTGAGGATCTCGCCACCATCCCGGATCCATCCGATCCAGGCCTTCCAAGGATTGTGTCCACGACTTCATCGGGTGTCGAAGCATTGATTGCCACAGTCCCCGTTAGGGCAAAAGTTCGTTCTGTTGGCAACCAGATATCTCTCGCTAAGGTCGCCTCGGGATCTGGTCGTGGGGGTACCGGCCCTACCCTCCATCGATTTAGAACTATTGAGAGGCGGTCATTATTGGATGCAGTGCCGAGAGTTTCAAGCAGATCAATTGGGGTTCGCACTATTTCGACTGCTTTAATCCCTGAAATTCCGACCTCAGAAAATCCAACATCGGTTACTCCGGTCTTATTGCCAGTCGTGGTCACCCCGTCGATTGTTATGCGAAGTGTAGTAAAAGATCTCATCGGGAAATCGATAGTTTGGCCTTTAGGAGTCCTGGACTCTTGTCCTAAGGTGGCTGTAATAGGATTGGAACCGTCGAAAGTGAGAATGACTTTCGTGATGCTGTAAATAGGCGTCCCGTCTAAAACTTGAGTAATTGTAATGTGATTCTCCATGACTGGATTTATTAGAGTCACTTGCCACCACTGGCTCGTAGAATATGCATCCAGCGAGTAAGCCCAAGATGTGTCGGTGTTTTGATCTAGAGCCATAGCCGGACGTTGATAGGGTTCGTAACTTACCTGGTTTCCATATGCCGAGGCCTCCACCGATGCTACTCCATGTATTTCGGTAACTGTCTGTGCATCAGATCCTGCCTGTGGAAATAGATCTAATGGAGCATCCGAGTAGTCTGAAGGATTGTTGGTTTCCGAAGCGGTTTCAGTATATCCCTGGACGTCCTGGATTGTTCCGGCCCACCTTCTGGCAGACTTTCTATTTGTATCGGTAATCACGAGATCTGCGCCGCTTGAAGACAGACTTTTGAGTTGTTGGCGCCCTTTGGCAGATCCGGTAAAAGTTCCGGAATAAAAAACTGTAGGGTTGCCGGCCAAAAGACCTGCTGACGATGAATTCACCAATCCGGACCCACCACCGTCAACAATTAAAGGCGTTGAAGTTGATTCCGCTCTTACTATTGGACGGGCATTTGGAACAGGAAATATTTCAAGAGGTGCCGGCCAAGGAGCATTTGGGGGAAGGGAAAGTTGTTGTTCGCCAAATAAAACTAAAGTATTTGATCTGGCTACATTGGGCACCGGCTTGCCGAATGGAAGCGGACTGGACAGGCGTTTGGGATTCTGAGAAAACAGCTGCCAAGTCTGCTGCGGCTCGGGTAGTCCATAGTCTTCATATGCCAGGTTGGACTGCAAAACCATGTCTCCCGCGCTGATCAAGCGCGCCATGTCTCCGAATGTATTCGGATTAGCCACACCTTCTTGTAAAGGCTGATCGATTGCGTCCTGTAAGTCGACGCTCGCGGTGGTTCCTTGGGGCAGCTGCTCTCTCTCCACCGAGTCTCGATTCATGATCCCAGGTAAAACCGGATCGATTGTAGTTCCGAATCTATAGACTGCCGTATCGGTTCCAGGTTCTACCAGCACTCTGGTTTTGTTGGTTTGGCTGTCTAAGTAATTTGCAGCCTGGTAGTAGTAAGAAGGAAAAGTTTCAGGATGTTGATACTGGGGCGGAATAAGTTGGCCATCCCATAGCGCTGAAAGATTCAACACTAGAAGGGCCAAAACCGCTAAAAGAATTCTTTTGTATCTCTTTAGTTGGCCAAGGGACAGGCACTTTGCGTAAAGTGCTTCCATCCCACAACCCAATAATACAGCAAGGCTCAAAATTATTAAAGGAGTCGCCCGGTCGGTTGAGCGGAGTGCAAATCCCGCAGTTGTATTGAGCATGAACCACGAAACGGCCCGGCCCCAAATTGATGGAGAAGTAAAGGGGTGCGTGCCCACGCTTGCCACCAAACCGGTAAAAAGAAGGGCGATAAAGAACCCCTTCATGCGCCACTTAATTCGCAATGCGGAATAAATTGCCATTGCCGGTATGGCAAATGAGACCAGGATCAGCCAGATATGTTCTTGGTAGCCAATGGAAGAGGGAACCCAGCTTCCAAGCGCGCTCTGGCCGTAGTAGAACCAATAGCCCAGCCCCCTTAAGGCTTCGGAAGCAAGCGAAGTAGAGGCAACCGCAGGCACAGTTTCGGTGAATTTTAAGACATTTAGTCCAAATCCTGCCTCAACCCATAGAGCGACAGCCCACCAAATAGACACCGCAATAGTTAGCACGGCAATCCTTAGAGCTACAACCAGGGCTTTTTGAGGTCTTATCTCTTTTGAAAAGTAAGCGGCATATATGAGCCATGCCACCGGGCCAATTCCCACGTAGATGATTGAACTTCCGTTAGTTCCACCGACTATCGCAACCACTAAGGCAAATGCTGCCGGGTATCTCCATTTCCCTTTGTGGGCGGATAACACGACAAAAGCCATCATCCATCCGAGAGCCGACCAAGTGAGCAAAATATCTGATATCCGATTGAGATACTGGAGCGAGTAGGGCGAGAGCATATAAAAAAATGAGGCCACTAGCTGCGTTGGTCTTCCCAGTTTCAGCACTCGTGTAAATCTATATACCCCAAGCCCGGCAAAAAACAGAAGAGAGCCCGTCCAAATGCGTTCCGTGAACCAAATTGGAGTACCAATTGTCGTGAACAACCAATAAAAAGGTGCGAGAGGAAGCAAGTATCCAATATGTTGATGTGTCACCGTACCTAGGGCGTTGGTCGGATCCCACATTTGGGCTGACTGAACCAAGAATCTCCCCGGATCAGTAAAGAGATACAGCTTATTGTCTGCCGATACCACGCCTGGCTGGTTAACGAAATTGGGTACAAATGCAACTAGAAAGAGCGCAAATGGAATCCAGGACCTTTTCTCTCTCCCTGCCACTTTCGCCTTAGGATCGTCAATATGCTCTAAAACATCAGAGACAGATATTTCTTGCGCCTTTCAATCAAATGTTAACCTAGCTGCTAAAACTCTAATTAGCCTACACTTTTAAAGTGTCCTGAAGTAGGTTATATCCAAGAAGAAGCATTCTGGGCGCGAGTGGGTATTAATTGAGCGATAACATTTCAAAATGCCGAAAATGACAGGTGAAAGACCGGTTCAAGAAGCGACGCCGGATTCGGTCCTGGCACTCCACAGTGCAGGTTACCGTGAAGTTGAAGCCAGAATAGGAACCGGGTTGGTTTTAGATTTAGGATGCGGGCTCGGATTTGAGAGCGTGAGACTTATAGGTCCAGATAGAAGGGTTATCGGAATCGACTATGACCACAGTGCGGCAATAAGCGCAACACAGAGGTTTGGAAACCGAGGCTTTAGGGTTATGCAGATGGACTGTTCTAGATTAGGAATTAAGTCCCATTCCGTTGACTGGGTGTCATCATCGCACTTGATCGAGCACTTTTACCAGCCTGCCGGTCATGTCGCCGAAATTGCGAGAATCATGAAATACGATGGAACCGGCTTTATTTTGACACCTAACAGGCCCTCGGATTTTGAAAACCCATTCCACGTAGTGCTTTTTGACAGAGACGAGCTTTATTCTTTGCTGAATGAACATTTCGAGGAAGTTTGGGTTGGCGGTCTTGATACGACTCAACGGGTAAAGGATGAAATTGCACAAAGGAGAGCGAAAGCCTCAAAAGTTTATGCCCTAGACAAGTTTGGACTAAGGCATAAAATGCCAAGGTCATGGTGGATTTGGGCATACACTCGCCTTTTGCCATTGGGACAAAAGGTTATTTATCGATCCGGCATTGGAGGGCTCACCGGCATTACAGACGAGGAGTTTTTTACCAGTGAAACTACAGATGAATCAACTCCTGTGCTTTTTGCTGTTTTTTCCAAACCAAAGATTCGCAAAGTAGAGTATTAGGAGCGTCAAGACGTACACGCTGGGCTTAACCGGAGGAATCGGATCGGGCAAATCAAGCGTTTCAGAGATGTTGCGCGAATTGGGTGCCGTAATTATTGATGCCGACCGGATCGCCAGAGATATCGCCCAGCCCAATGGGATTGCCTTCGATGAGATTGTCGAAGCTTTTGGGTCGACAATAATTAAAGACGACGGCTCTTTGGATCGAGAAAAGCTCGCAGAACTGGTTTTTGGAGATTTGGAGGCCAAGAAGAGGCTAGAGGCAATTACGCATCCTAAAATCGGCGCCGAAATCTTGAAACGACTTGGAGAAGAGGCCTTAAAGGACAACATTGTGGTACTTGACATCCCTCTTTTGATTGAATCCGGGGGCAAGAAAAGATATCCCGTCGATAAGATACTGGTAATCACCGCTCCCATCCAGGAGAGAGTGAACCGCTTAACAGGCGCTAGGGATCTAAAAAGAGAAGACATATTGGCTCGAATGAAAAATCAACTAAGTGACGAAGAGCGAGTCAGTCAGGCCGACTACGTCATAGCAAATGACGGCACTTTAAGTGATCTTAGAACAAAAGTTTTTAATTTTTGGGAACATTTTGTAAAAAATGCCTCGCTTTGAAGTAATTTCTCCGTTTAAACCAAGCGGAGACCAGCCAAATGCAATAGCGACACTGACTAAAGGAGTAGAAGGTGGAAACCGCTTCCAAACTCTGAAAGGAATCACTGGATCCGGCAAAAGCGCAACTATTGCATGGACAATCGAGGCACTGCAGATGCCAACTCTAGTGATGGCTCCCAACAAATCTTTAGCAGCCCAGTTGGCAGGCGAACTTCGAGATTTTTTCCCTAAGAATAAAGTTGAGTTCTTCGTATCATATTACGACTATTACCAGCCAGAGGCATATGTGGTCTCCTCTGACACCTTTATTGAAAAAGACGCCTCAATCAACGATGAAATTGATCGCTTAAGACACAGTGCCACCACCTCGCTATTGTCTCGAAATGACACCATAGTCGTGGCATCAGTCTCCGCCATATATGGTCTGGGATCTCCCAGAAGCTATCAGGAGGGGATGATCCGAATTCAAAGGGGAGATTCAATTGATATTAGGTTTCTCCTTCGCCACCTTGTGGATCTTAGATATGCAAGAAACGATGTAGTACTTTCTCGAGGAAGTTTTCGCCTAAAAGGAGATACCTTAGAGATCCAAAGCGCTATAGAGGACTGCGTTACTAGAATTTCATTTTTTGGAGATGAAGTTGATGCCATCACTAAAGTTGATCTTTTAAAGGGAGTTACTCTAGAAGAACTTGATGAAATAGCAATATTTCCTGCGACACACTACACCACAACGGAGGAAGTATTAAAAAGAGCTATTAAATCAATTCGGAAGGAACTCGACGAAAGACTTAGTACTTTTCAGAGTCAGCAAAAATTATTGGAAGCTCAGCGTATTGAAGTCAGGACAATGCGCGACTTGGACATGATTGAGCACTTAGGCTACTGCGGAGGAATAGAGAATTACTCACGGCACTTGGAAAACAGACAGGCAGGTGAAGCGCCTTTTACTCTTCTTGATTATTTTCCAAAGGACTACTTGGTCGTAATTGATGAGAGTCATGTAACAGTTCCACAATTAAATGGACAGTTTTCGGGGGATAAGTCAAGGAAGGAAACTCTGGTTGAACATGGCTTTAGACTGCCTTCGGCTTTAGACAATCGCCCACTGCGTTTTGAAGAATTCATTAATAAGATCCCAAGGGCAATCTTTCTCAGTGCCACTCCTAGTCCCTATGAACTCAGCCATTCTGACCAAATTGTGGAACAAGTTATTAGACCTACAGGTCTGCTTGATCCCTTGGTCGAGGTCAGACCTACTACCCATCAAGTAGATGATCTAGTAGAAGAGATTAGAGAAAATACTGGGTATGGTTTTCGGACCTTGGTGACAACGCTGACGAAGAAAATGTCGGAGGACTTGGCCGATTACATGGCAGATCTGGGCTTAAAGGTTCGCTATTTACATTCTGATATTGGAACCGTTGAGCGGATTGAGCTGCTGCGAGACCTTAGAAAGGGACTTTACGATGTGCTCGTTGGAATTAATTTGCTGCGGGAGGGCCTCGATCTTCCAGAGGTAGCTTTGGTGGCAATTTTAGATGCGGATAAAGAAGGCTTTCTTAGGTCTGAAACTTCTCTTATCCAAACGATTGGGAGAGCGGCAAGAAATAGTCGAGGGAAAGTAATCATGTATGCCGATCGAGTGACTAGATCAATGCAAGCTGCTATGGATGAGACCTCAAGAAGGCGGGCAATACAAGTCCTCCATAATGAACAAAACGACCTAAAGCCCGTGAGTATACAAAAAGAAGTTCTGAATCTCGTCGAGCAATTCGGAATTAATGTTTCTCATGACCAGCCTAAGAATCGAGGAAAAAAACAAGCTAGGGTTGATCTGGATTTTGGAACTAGAAATATCGGTTCTTCGATAGCTGAGATGAGAGAAGAAGTTTCCAGATTGGAAGGGTTGATGAATGAGGCAGCCGAAGCACTCGAGTTTGAAAAAGCAGCTTTTATTCGAGATGAATTGTTTTCACTTAAAGCTCTTTTGGAAGATTTGGTGACCGATAGTTTGGATCAAAAGGCTCCGCAAAATGGATAAAATTATTATCAAAGGTGCAAAAGAGCACAATTTAAAAAATGTCTCTCTGGAGATCCCGCGTTCCTCTCTTACTGTAATTTCAGGACTATCGGGTTCTGGCAAGTCATCTTTGGCATTTGACACTTTATATGCCGAGGGGAGAAGACGCTACGTAGAATCGCTGTCTGCCTATGCGAGACAGTTTCTTGGGCAAAGCGAGAAGCCCGATGTCGATTCCATAGAAGGGCTCTCACCCTCCATTGCCATCGATCAAAAGACCACTTCGGCCAACCCAAGATCGACAGTCGGTACAATTACCGAGATTTACGACTATCTAAGACTTCTATACGCTCGGATTGGAATGCAGCACTGTCCGAAATGCAAGACTTTGGTAGGGAGGCAATCGCCTCAAGAAATCGTCGACTCTATTATGAACCTTCCCGAATCATCCAGAATTCTTATAGTTTCTCCTATCGTTGAGGACCGAAAAGGGTCCTATTCCACTTTGGTAAAGGACCTTTTTAAACAGGGTTTCTCACGAATCAGGGTAGACGGTCAGATGTTGGAGTCAGATTTAGCCAAAGAGGGGGAGATGGATCTGGCTAGATACGAGCAACATCGCGTAGAGGTTGTAGTGGACAGAGTCGTGATTAAAAAAAGCATTTCAAGAAGGCTTTCAGAGTCAGTTGAAGCTGCCCTTAACTTAAGCGGGGGCCACTTAGAGGTTGAGCTTTTGTCAAAAGGCGAGTTGGAAGATGACGATATCGTAGAGAAACTACGCTACTCCCAACACGCGGTATGTCTTACTTGTGGGACTTCATTTGAAGACTTGGCACCTCGAATGTTTTCCTTTAACTCCCCTTATGGTGCGTGCAGTGAATGCAGCGGTCTTGGAGTCAGGATGGAGGCGGATTTAGAGAGAATAATAGGCCATCCCTCACTTTCAATTGAAGAGGGAGTCCTGCTTCCCTGGAATTCAGCTCGTGGAAGTTACTATCTGCACGTCATTAAGAGTCTTGAAGCACCTAATAACATTCCTGTGAAAGTTCCTTGGTCGAAGTTAAAAGCTTCGCATAAGAAACTAATTCTCGAAGGTTTTACTTCGAAGCCCATTACCGTTAAGTTCAAGGGTCGATACGGCACAAGACGTCATACTGTGAATCAATTTGAAGGACTTAAGCGTTGGGTAGAGAGAAAATATGAAGAGTCTGAAAGTGAGGGCGGCAGAGAGTATATGAGCCGCTACATGACAAACGTCGTATGCCATTCTTGCCAAGGGACTAGGCTGAAGCCCGAAGTACTTGCAGTTAAAATTAAAGATCTATCGATAGCTGACCTTTCGCTAATGCCTATTGATGAACTCTACGAGTTTTTCAAGAGTATTAAACTGACACAAAGAGAGGCTCAAATTGCCGACCGGCTACTTAAAGAAGTTTTAAATAGGCTGCGCTTTTTGTGCGAGGTTGGGCTACAGTATCTCAACCTCCATAGAAGTTCAGGTACTCTAGCAGGCGGCGAGGCACAGAGAATTAGGTTGGCCTCTCAGATTGGATCCGGTTTAACTGGTGTTCTCTACGTGCTAGATGAGCCATCTATTGGTTTGCATCAAAGAGACAATGCTCGTTTAATTGCAATGCTCGAACGTCTTAGGGACTTAGATAACACAGTAGTTGTAGTTGAACATGATGAAGAGATTCTTCGTTCGGCAGATTATATTGTCGACGTGGGACCAAGGGCGGGAGAGCACGGTGGAGAGATTGTCGTAGCGGGGGATTTGGGAGAAATTATTAAATGCGAAGCCTCAATAACTGGGCAGTACCTTAGAGGCACTAAGAAAATTGATGTGCCAAAACGGAAGGCTAAGGATCCTCTTAAATATCTTAAGCTCGAAGGGGTTAGTGCCAACAATATTGATTCACTTGAAGTTGAAATTCCGCTTGGTTTATTTGTGGCAGTCACCGGGGTCTCAGGATCTGGAAAATCAACTCTGGTTAACACGGTTCTCCTAAAGGCACTTGCAAGGTATTTGAACGCACAAGCAAATGAGTCAATCAGGTTTGATCATCTGGAGAAACTATTTATTTCCGGAGTTATTGACAAGATAATTTCAATTGATCAGTCTCCGATCGGTCGTACGCCTAGATCTAATCCTGCTACTTATAGCGGAGTTTTTGATCATATTCGAAAGCTTTTTGCCTTAACGCCAGAAGCCAGAGTGCGGGGATATCAGCCAGGGAGATTTTCTTTCAACGTAGCGGGTGGGCGGTGTCAGGTCTGCGAGGGGGATGGCACGATAAAAGTTGAAATGCATTTCTTACCCGATGTCTATGTGAAATGTGAAGGATGCGGAGGGTCGCGTTACAATCGAGATACATTGGAAATTACCTATCGAGGCTACAGCATCGCCGATGTATTAAATTCGCCAATTGACGATGCCCTGGAAATTTTCACCAACCATCCAAGCATCGCGCGTATACTTCAAACCTTGGTGGACGTTGGTCTGGGATATGTGCGTCTTGGGCAGAGTGCGCCAACCCTTTCAGGAGGTGAAGCGCAACGTGTGAAACTGGCAAGTGAACTCGCTAAGCGATCTACGGGATCAACTTTTTATGTTCTAGATGAACCCACCACAGGTCTACACATGGAAGATGTGGCTCGACTGCTTGAAGTATTGGAGCGTCTGGTTGCCGCCGGCAACACTGTGCTTGTAATAGAGCATAATCTCGACGTAATTAAAACTGCAGATTGGATCATAGATTTAGGTCCTGAAGGAGGAGTAGGTGGCGGGCAGGTTGTGGCACAAGGAACGCCAGAATCAGTTGCCAAGGTCAAGAAGTCATATACAGGAAACTACCTCAAAAAGGCATTGGCAAAAAATTAACAAATCTTCTTTCAAATTTTGGGAGGTTTCAATTGGTGTAGTCGAAGTTGTGAGAAACTTAAAAGGTGAGCAAAAGATCCCAAATACAAATGACCTCTACCGAAATACAAAACTACCTATCGCTTAGAAATAATATGACGATAGCTACTATCGGAAGGGATTCAATTCCTCATTTAGTAGCAATGTGGTATGGCTTTTATCAAGATGGCACGCTTGGTTTTTGGACATTTGCTAAATCTCAAAAGGCAATAAACTTAAAAAGAAATCCTGTGATTACCTGCATGGTTGAATCAGGAGAAGCATATTCCGAGCTTAAAGGCATTGAGTTTGTCGCAGATGTGGATTATTCCGAGTCTCTAGAGGAACTAATTGAAATTGGAAGTTCTATTTACGAGAGATATTTTGGTCCCTTGGATGAAAATGGGATCAAAACAGTCGAGATGATGGCAAAGAAGCGAATTGCAGTTAGAGTGCATCCCAGGAGTTACGTTTCTTGGGATCATTCAAAACTTGGCGGGAGATATTAGAAATCGGCCTAAGGCCCTGGAAATTGACTTTTGTGAAAGGTAAGATAAGCACATGGGTACGATGATTGAATTTCCGTCAAACGGACAAAACGCTTCTGGCTATTTAGCTGAACCGGAAGAGGCAAATGGCAAAGGAGTTGTTGTTATTCAGGAATGGTGGGGTTTAGTGCCCCACATCAAGGATGTCTGCGACCGTTTCGCACAAAAAGGATTCATGGCGTTGGCACCGGATCTTTATCACGGAGCTACTACTAAAGAACCTGATGAGGCCGCTAAAGCCATGATGGCTATGAAAATGGACGTGGCTGCCAAAGATATGAGCGGTGCCGTCGATGAATTAATTCGCCGCACGGGAAAGAAAAGCGTGGGTGTCACTGGTTTTTGCATGGGAGGTGGGCTCGCATTGGTTTTGGCAGCTAAAAGAGGTGATGCCGTATCTGCGGTAGTCCCTTGGTATGGATTAATTCCCTGGCCCGAGGCGAAACCGGATTATTCCAAGATGACGGCAAAAGTACTGGGGCATTACGCAGAATTGGATGATTTTGCTTCAAAGGAAGCCGTTGAGGCCCTTGGCGAAGAACTCAAAGCATCTGGGATTGAAGCAAATTTGAAGATTTACCCGAGATCCCAACACGCATTTTTTAACGACACCAGGCCGGAGGTCTACGATCCCGAGGCTTCCAAAGTCGCATTTGATGAAACTATTGAATTCTTTAACCGGGAAATCTCCTGATTAACCGTGACATAGTTCCCGGTTTTTCGCAAAATTTATTTGTGCCGGTAGATTCGCGCATACCATAGAATTCATGTCAGAACGATCTAGAAACCTACCGCGAAGAAGCTGCCTTTCAGTTCCGGGATCCTCGGAGCGCTTTTTGCAAAAAGGACCCACGATTGAAGCGGATATGACCTTCCTTGATTTGGAAGATTCGGTTGCCCCGTTAGAAAAAGAAGCTGCGAGAGCCAAGGTAGTCGAGGCCATTCGTAGTCTTGACTGGGGTGAACGGGTAATGTGTGTCAGGGTAAATGCGTGGGATACCGTGTGGACATACGGCGACGTAATAGAAGTTGTTGGAAATGCGGGGGAGCGTCTTGACGAGATTATGATGCCAAAGGTGCAATCTGGGGCAGAAGTAATTGCGATGGATCTATTGCTAACACAGATAGAAAAAAATGTGGGCCTGCCTGTGGGCCACATTGGTATTGAGGCACAGATCGAGACTGCCAGAGGACTAATAAATGTCGAAGAGATATGCGCAGCCTCTTCCCGCATGGAGACAATTGTTTTCGGACCGGCCGATTTTGCCGCTTCGATGGAAATGCCCGTTTTGACGGGAGGCGTACAGATTTCCGACTATCCGGGAGATCATTTTCATTACGTGTTTAACAAGATTCTCATGGCAGGACGAGCCAATGGACTCCAGGTAATTGATGGACCTTACTTGAAGATTAAAGAGCTTGATAACCTGCGAGATTATTGCATGAGGACAAGGACTTTAGGCTATGACGGAAAGTGGGCCCTCCATCCTGACCAGGTAAAAGTTATTAACGAGATTTACTCTCCGACGCAGGAGCAGTTTGACAAGGCCTGGGCGATACTGGATGCGTATCAAGTTGCCACGGAAACTGACAGGAAAGGCGCGGTTATGTTCGGTGACGAGATGATCGATGAGGCCAGCCGCAAAATGGCACTCAAATTTGTTACCAGAGGTCAAAGAGCAGGGCTCAAGCGGTCCTAAAGAGGTGGGGGACGCCATAAAGGAGAATAAAGCAACAATCGTTGCAAAAAAGCGTATAAAGTAGATGGAAAGCGAATTCATTCCGAGACGCTTTTTTGGTAATTTTGTTAGTTGCATTTAGAATTCTAAAGACTCTGGAGGATATGGAAAGATGACGATAACTACGCCGCGGCGTACTGTCTCTCCCGAAAGTGAAAGTGGCGGGGGACAACTGGAAGGTCATCACCATAACGGCGGCGAACAGGGGGCTCATGATCACCACGGCCCTACAGGGATTCTAAAATGGCTGACTTCTACCGATCACAAAGTGATTGGCATGAGCTACACAATCACTGCCTTAATATTTTTTGTAATCGCCGGTCTTTTAGCTGAAGTTATTCGTTTTCAACTAAGTGCTCCGGATCTGCATTTGGTAAATCAGCATCAATTTGACGAACTCTTTACGATGCACGGTTCTTTGATGATTTACCTTTTTGCTGGACCTGTTGCTTTCGGAGGTTTTGCGAACTACATAGTGCCGCTTCAAGTCGGAGCGCCTGACATGGCTTTTCCAAGACTTAACGCTTTAAGCTACTGGCTTTATTTGTCGGGTTCGTTGATTATGGTTAGCGGATTTTTGAGCGTGGGAGGTGCAGCTGATTTCGGATGGGTTGCCTATGCTCCCCTTTCAGATGCTGTTAACTCGCCCGGAGTTGGCCCTGATCTTTGGATAATTGCCTTAATTCTTACCGGCTTCTCTGCGATTTTTACAGGTGTCAACATAGTTACCACCGTTTTCTACCTCAGGGCGCCCGGCATGTCAATGTGGAGAGTACCAATTTTCACTTGGAATATGGTAGTGGTCGGGCTTTTGATTCTGATTGCTTTCCCTGTGTTGACAGCTGCTCTCGTGATGTTGTTTTGTGACCGCCATTTTGGGACTCATATTTTTGATGCCGCCCATGGGGGAGTACCTTTGCTGTGGCAGCACTTGTTTTGGTTCTGGGGCCATCCGGAGGTATATATCCTAGTTTTACCCTTCTTTGGGATAATGACCGAAGTTATCCCCGTATTCAGTCGCAAGCCGCTATTTGGCTACAAAGGCATGGTTGCCGCCACAATTACCATTGCAGGACTCTCAACAGGGGTGTGGGCGCACCATATGTTTACCACTGGTGCGGTTTTGCTTCCTTATTTCAGCTTTGCAAGCTACTTGATTGCAATTCCCACGGGTATCAAGTTTTTTAACTGGATTGGGACCATGTGGCGCGGATCGATAAAGTTCGATACTCCCATGCTTTTTATGACAGGATTTCTGCTGATTTTCCTTTTGGGCGGCCTGACAGGAATACTGCTTGCATCACCCCCTATTGACTTTGCTACCCACGACACTTATTTTGTCGTTGCCCATTTCCACAATGTGATACTTGCCTTCGCCCTTTTTGGCGGCTTTGGCGGAGTTTTCTACTGGTTTCCCAAAGCCACGGGCAAGATGTTGAATGAGAGGCTGGGGAAGGTCTCGTTTTGGCTCATATTTGTCGGGGTTTGGACCTTAATTTTACCCTGGTACTGGCTCGGACTTCGGGGAATGCCGAGAAGAATTGCCAGTTATAGTCCAGCGTCGGGCTACGCAACTGCCAATGAAATTGCAACTATAGGATCGGCCATCATTGCAATTGGCGTCGGATTAATTGTAATTAACATTATTATTTCGCTGATTTACCCGACTGTTGCAGGGGATAATCCTTGGGATGGGCACACTTTGGAGTGGTATACATCGTCGCCTCCGCCCTCACACAACTTTACTAAATTGCCTCCAATCAGGTCTGAAAGGCCCGTTTGGGATATTAATCACCCTGATGCAACTACAATTTTGCACAACCGGCATAAAAAGGAAAAAGTAGCTTCAGCTACAGAGTGAAGTAAGTGCGGACGGTGGGATTTGAACCCACACGCCTTGCGGCACCGGGACCTAAACCCGGCGCGTCTGCCAAATTCCGCCACGTCCGCTTAGCTCACTAGATGATACCAACTTTTTCACACCCGCAATCAATAGGGACAGTTTTTATCTAGAATGTTTAATCTATGAGCATTTTTTCTAAAGTCCTTCGAGCTGGTGAAGGCAAAAAAATACGGCGCTTGGGCGAAGTGGTGCCTTTAATCAACGACTTAGAAGATGAAATGCACTCCTTGTCCGATGATGAGTTAAAAGGAAAAACCGCTGAATTCAAAAAAAGGCTGGACAATGGCGAGTCTCTTGACGATATTTTGATTGAGGCCTTTGCAGTTGTCAGAGAGTCTTCAGACAGAGTAATTGGGCAAAGGCACTATGACGTGCAATTAATGGGTGGAATGGCACTTCATTTTGGCTGGATTGCGGAGATGAAAACTGGAGAGGGAAAAACACTTGTTTCCACGCTTCCGGTATATCTCAATGCTTTAACCGGCGATGGCGTCCACGTTATTACGGTAAACGAGTATCTGGCCGCACGTGACGCCGAGTGGATGGGGAGAATTCACAATTTTCTTGGCCTAAGCGTAGGGATAGTTAACTCCCAAATAATCGAACCTGCACAGAAGCGCAGCGCTTACGCGTGTGACATTACTTATGGAACAAACAATGAATTTGGTTTTGACTACCTGCGGGACAACATGGCCCGGCAACTAGAAAGCAAAGTTCAAAGAGGCCATAATTATGCAATAGTGGACGAAGTCGACTCAATTCTCATTGACGAAGCCAGAACCCCGCTGATTATTTCCGGTCCATCCGAGGACTCGTCAAAGCTTTACTATCAATTTGCGGCAATTGCGCGCTCTTTGAAAGAAGGGGTCGACTATGACGTGGATGAAGATAAGAAAAGTGTATTTCCCACCGAAGAAGGTATTGCAAAAGTCGAAAAGTCATTGGGTTTGGAAAACCTATATGATGACATGTCAACCAATTTAGTTTTACATCTCACTCAGGCACTCAGAGCAAAGGAACTTTACGCCAGAGACCGTGACTATATTGTTCAAAACGGAGAAGTACAGATAGTTGACGAACATACCGGCAGAATTCTAGACGGAAGGCGCTGGTCGGAAGGCCTCCATCAAGCAGTTGAGGCTAAAGAGCGGGTCAAGATTAAAGACGAAAATCATACGTGGGCAACCGTAACATTGCAGAACTATTTCAGAATGTACAAAAAGCTTTCGGGTATGACAGGAACTGCAGAAACTGAAGCTTCAGAGTTCCTAACCACCTATAAGTTACCCGTAGTACCTATTCCCACGCATCTTCCATTGGTGAGAGAAGACAAGCCTGATGTAATTTACAAAACCGAGGACATTAAGTTCCAAGCCGTTGTAAAAGACATTATTGAGAGATATGAAACAGGACAGCCTGTTTTGGTAGGGACGGCATCGGTTGCAAAATCAGAGCAGCTATCGGCTTTGCTGGACAAAGAGGGAATTCCTCACCAGGTATTGAACGCAAAACTCCACTTTAAAGAAGCTGACATTGTAGCTCAAGCCGGAAGACTACATGCCATTACAGTTGCCACGAATATGGCTGGACGAGGAGTAGACATTTTGCTTGGAGGCAATCCGGAAGGCTTGGCGCGAAAGGAATGTCTGGCTTTGGGTTTAGAAGAGACAAGTGAAGAATACGCCTCAAAATATGCGAGTCTCTTGGAAAAGTTTAAATCTGATTGCGAGTTTGAAGGATTTAAAATCAGAGAACTGGGCGGTCTATATGTTTTGGGATCTGAAAGACATGAGAGTCGAAGAATTGACAATCAATTAAGAGGAAGAGCAGGAAGACAAGGAGATCCTGGTGAAAGCCGATTTTATCTTTCACTGGAAGATGATCTCCTGAGAATATTTGCCACCGGAGCTGTCAGCTGGGTTATGGATAAGACAATTCCAGATGAGATGCCTATTGAAGCCAAACTGGTGAGTCGTTCAATTGAACGAGCTCAGACCAAAGTTGAAGGCAGAAATGCCGAGATTCGAAAAGATGTTCTTAAATATGACGAGGTCATGAATGAGCAGAGAAAAATTATTTATGAATTAAGAGATCGAGTTCTTGAAGGAGAAGATCTTTACGAGAAAACTCTTGGATTAATTGAGGATGCCTGTGTCAAAGTCACTGATTCTGCCTGTCCCTCAGAATTTGAAGAGCAATGGAATCTCAGTCAACTCATATCTTCTCTTCGTGAGTACTATCCTACCGGTTTTACCGTCGAAGATCTTGCAAAGGCCAACAATACGAGCCAGATCAAAGAAAGCATAATTGCAGAGGCCTTGGAGTATTATGCCAAAAAGGACGAGGAGTATCCCGGGGGAGACGAGATGGCAAGGGCAGTGGAGCGCGACATTATGCTGCAAGTGATCGATTCCAGATGGAGAGAACACTTAGCCGAGATGGATTACTTAAGAGAGGGCATAGGTCTTCGAGCAATGGGCCAACAAGATCCGCTAGCAGCTTGGCAGCGCGAGGGATTTGAGATGTTCACTAATCTGTTGGAAACCATTGACGATGACTATCTCAAATATGTTTTTCACGTTCAAGTCGCAGCACTTGTACCTACCCAAGACGACATGCCGGATCTGTCAAAAGCCTCTTATCACTCGCCTTCTGATACCCCTGGGGATTCCTTGTCTCTAATTGGACCGGAAATAGCACAAAATCCCACTGCAATGGAGGCAAATGAGTCCAATGTAGTGGATCCGAAAAATTCGTCCAGCGATAACGTTACGGTCAAAAAATCTGACAGGGAGAAATTGGGTAGAAATGACATTTGCTGGTGCGGATCAAATAAGAAGTTTAAATTCTGCCACGGAGCCAGATAGAGACATTGGCACTTCCATTAGACCAAGAACGCACAAAAGTTTTAAGTGATTCGATAGAAGATCTAGAGAGACGCGCCACATCGGCGATAAAGTTTCTAGGCTACTTAGACGCCAAGAAGAGACTTGAATTACTCGAGGTTGAGATTACGCGCAGCGATCTCTGGGATAATCCCGAGACCGCCAAGTCAATTACTTCGGAGTACAATTCGACCAAGGATGATATCGAAATTGTTGACAGCCTATTTAGGCAGATAGCTGATGCTAAAGTTTACATCGAACTAATCAAAGAGGAAGGTGGGGAATCACTTCTCGATGATGTGAGTAAAATTGCTCATCAGGTTGATGCACAGTTGCAGAACTTAGAAATTCGTTCGCTTCTTTCTGGCGAGCATGACGAACAAGATGCCGTTGCTGAAATTCATGCTGGAGCAGGTGGAACAGATGCACAGGACTGGGCCGAAATGATGCTGAGAATGTATCAGCGCTGGGCGGAAAGAAGAGGCTTCGATTTTGAGATTGATGAGATCACTGAAGGAAGCCAGGCCGGGATTCTTTCAGTTACCTTTATTATCAGAGGGCGGTTTGCATATGGCCTTCTTTCCACTGAACGCGGGGTTCACAGAATGGTGAGAATGTCTCCTTTTGACTCGGCTCATAGAAGGCATACAAGTTTTGCATCTTTTGATGTGATCCCTCTCCTAGACGATCCAGGAGAAGTATTGATCGATGAATCTGAAATACGAATAGATACCTATAGATCTTCAGGTGCCGGGGGACAACATGTCAATAAAACGGACTCGGCCGTAAGGATAACCCATCTTCCAACTGGGATTGCGGTGGCATGCCAAAACGAAAGATCTCAACATCAGAACAAAGCGAAAGCTTTACAGATATTGGCATCTAAATTAGCGGAGTTAGAAAGAGTGCAGCATCAAGAGAAATTAGATGCCATTTCTGGACCACTTAGCGAAGTTGCATGGGGAAGCCAGATAAGATCATACGTGTTGGCACCTTACCAACTTGTGAAAGATCTAAGAACGTCTTTTGAAATGGGCAATGTTGCAGGAGTCTTGGATGGCGATATTGATCCTTTTATTGAATCCTTTCTGAGCTGGAGAAGATCTGAGAATAGTAAGGAAATCCCGAAATAAACAGGACTTTTACAGTTTTATCCATGTTTGCCTAAATTTCGAGAGTTGAGATGATAGAATTTAGACAATGTCTATAACTCATCTGAGTTATTATTTTTTTGGTTTTTGTAATTATGATTCGATTTGAGAATGTCTCTAAGTCTTACAAAGGAACTACAAAGGCACTCAATAACATCTCGGTTGAGATAAATAAGGGTGAGTTTGTGTTTCTTGTGGGTCCATCTGGATCGGGAAAGACCACATTTTTGAAGCTTCTGTTGCGCGAGGAGAAGGCAGATGTCGGTCAAATTTGGGTGGCAGGTCGCGACTTGGGAAAACTGCACCACTGGAAAGTTCCTTTTTTGAGAAGAAATATTGGCTGCGTTTTTCAGGATTTTAGATTACTTCCTAACAAAACTGTATTTG
>JAJYDO010000051.1:18186-23183 GCA_021777355.1 Actinomycetes bacterium
AATGTTGCGTTTTCTTTGGAAGTCATAGGGAGATCAAAGCATGTAGTTCAGGCCAAAGTTCCCCAGGTTCTAGAACTAGTTGGCTTGTCACATAAGGCTAATAGTTTGCCAAACCAACTGTCTGGAGGCGAGCAGCAGCGGGTGGCAATAGCTAGAGCTTTTGTAAATAGGCCTTTGATTCTTTTGTGCGACGAACCTACCGGAAATTTGGATCCTGCGACCTCACAAGGAATCATGCGGTTATTGGATCGAATCAATAGAACCGAAACTACTGTTTTGATGGCGACACATGATGCAAGCATCGTGGACACCATGCGACGACGAGTTATTCAGCTTGAAGGTGGCGAGTTGGTAAGAGACCAGTCTCGAGGAGTGTATGGGTTAGAGGATCCTGATCTGGTGGGGGAGCGCCTAACTGGGGCAATTCGAGCAGTCACTAGTGGAAGCGACACGGATGAGCTTACTAAGGGAAGAAAACGAATTCGCAGGCAAGGTGCAGATGTTGGAGTGACAAGCATAAGTGATGAAGCGGTTCCCGAAAAGGTAGATTGAAATGCTTTCGATTCAGCGCGCACTGCGTGATACTTTTATCAACCTTTGGAGAAATGCTCAATATGCGCTTGCCGCAGTTTTAACTGTCGTTGTTTCACTTTCTCTAGTTGGATCGGCTCTTGTGGTGAGGCAAGGAGTGGCAAATGCGACTTCGCAGTGGTCACATGGCGTGGGTGTTCAAATTTGGCTTAACGCAGACGATGCCAATTCAGAAGTATCGTCAATTGGTGCAGCACTTAAAGCATCTCCTTTGATAGCCAGTTGCAATTACGTAGACCACAGCCAGTCTTATCAGCTCATAAAGCAGCTTTTTGCCTCCCAGCCAGACATCGTAAATGTCTTTTCGGTTCAGACCTCTCCTACAATTTATCGCTGCGTTTTGACTAATCCAAATGACGCGCCTGCAGTTTACAAGGTGTTTCATGGTCAACCAGGCGTCAGGAATGTGGAATATCCCAGCCAGGCCATTCATACAATGGAGCAGATTACTTCTATATTGCAATTGGCACTGTTAGGCATGGCGGTACTCATGCTCGGAGCTTCAATTGTCTTGATATTCATGACTATTCGGTTAGCGATTTATTCAAGAAGCCGGGAAGTGTCGGTTATGAAACTTGTCGGCGCCACCAACTGGTTTATAAGAATTCCTTTTATGCTGGAAGGATTGTTTGAAGGCATACTAGGTGCAGTTTTGGCCGGAGGTGTAGTTTTTGGAATCCGATCACTTTTGAATTCCGTGGTGGCAAAAACAGGTACGTTGGGTTCGTCAACTTCAAATGGCCCCTCATTGCTTCAGGCAACTGTTGCAACTCCACATGATGCTTTAATGTCAGCTATTGTATTGATTTTTGTGGGAGCCGGGGTTGGCGTATTTGGTTCATTTGTTGCCGTAAGACGATTCTTGGATGTATAAAAATCGTGTTTAGCCAAGCGATGTCTTTTTAGATGTCGTGTGGGTTCGCGATATAGCTTCTGACTGGGGATAGCTTTTAAGGATTCGTGGATTGGAGAGGCTGGCAAATACTTGCCGACTCAGGAAGTTGGCTGAAGTGCGCCTTTGATTACTTCCTCGAGTTCGGAAATATCTATTGGCTTTGTAAGGTAGGCAAAGGCGCCAACGCTGTTTAATTCATCAATATCTTTTTGCATTGCACTTGCACTGACCATTATCACGGGGATATCCCTAGTTGCCTCGTCGTCTTTCAGAGTCCTTAATACTTCCAAACCCGAAATGTCAGGTAGTTCGAGGTCGAGTAGGATGATTTCGTAGGCGTTCTCGCCAATTAGGCGAAGGCCTTCATTTCCCGTTGCCGCGCAATCAAGCTTTAAGTGGGGCCAGCTAAGAAAGATCCTTTTCATCAGATGGGTGTTCGCTTCGTTGTCTTCAACATAGAGGATCTTTCTGTCGCTATCTTCAAAGGCAAATCCGCTGTGTTTTTTGAAAGATGCGGTCTTTGGAGCACTATTTTTCACAACCTTAGAAATTGAAAAGGTCATGTTGAAAGTTGTACCCGACCCTAACTCTGACTCGAAACCTAGTGTTCCTCCCATCGCTTCAACCAGTTGCTTTGAGAGGGAGAGCCCGATGCCGGTGCCCTCGATAGCAGTGTGCTCACTTCCAAGGCGGTCGAAGGGAATGAAAACTCGTTGAAAGTCTTCCTTGGCGATTCCCTTGCCGGTGTCTTTAACCGATACCTTCACTTTTTCGCCCGTGGCGTCAACACTCATAGTTATCGAACCTTTTTCCGAGTTGTATTTGACTGCGTTCGAGAGTAAGTTGATTAGTACCTGCTTAAGCCTATTTTTGTCGCCGATAATTACGAAGCCGTTGTTATTCTCGAAGTCCCGCACATTCAGGTCGAGTCCGGCAGCGGAAGCTATTGGTCTGATTAGAGAAGCGGCATCCCTGACGATCTCGAGGATTTCGATCTCTTCGAGCTCTAAGGTAGTATGTCCTGCCTCAACCTTCGCCAGATCGAGTACGTCATTAATAAGGGCAAGGAGGTGGCGCCCCGCTGTAACTATTCTATCGACGCTGTCTTTCTGTATTGCATCTAAGTCATCGCTCTGAAGCAGCTGGCCAAACCCAAGAATAGAGTTCAGCGGGGTCCGGAGTTCATGGCTCATCCTTGCCAGAAATTCAGTCTTCGCAGCGTTTGCACTATCGGCCCTCTTCACGGCCTCCTTTAACTCAACTTGGATCCGTTCCGATTCCGTCACGTCTCGAACTACCATTACAAAAGACTTAAGTCTCCCTTCGTGGTCGAAAAGAGGGCGAAGTGTTGCCTCGGCAATCGTGACGCGCTCGCCCTGAGCCAGGGTATTACGCAAACGGAATTTGAGTCTCGCCATTTCCAATTTGCCTTCTTTCAGCATCATTAGCGTGTCCAGGAAAGTGCCGAGGTCGTCTTCATGGATGGCGCCGTTTAGAGCGATATCCTCGCCGGCTTTGAAGTTCGTATCCAACCCAAGTATTTTTTCCGCAGCTCCACTGACGCGGACTAGTTTGCGGTCTAAGTCGACGACTGAAATTATGTCCCCGCTTGCATCGAAGACAACTGTCATTTCCATGGCCTTGTCTCTCTGTTCACGCTCGGCCGACCTTGCTATTTCTGCAAGTGTAGCCGACTCTTCGGCGGCGGCCATTGCCTTTTCCTCTGTACGCCTCAATTGGCCAATCAACAAGGAAATCAGTTCCGACATCACCACGAAAGCGGCTGTCGTCAACAAGCTGCCCACAAAGAATCGGGCGATTGGAACTTTATAATAAATTGAAGGAAGCGTCTCGTCGATGATTATGAGCGGTGCCAAGTAAAGAGATCTAAACCTTGGTTGAGTAAGTCCCACCCAAACAGAAGCGATTGGGGCTAATAGCTGTAGTTCAACCGGCCCATAGATCTTGCCGTAGCCGAGGCCAAAAAGAGCTAGACCACTAGAGTAGACGACTGAGAACAAAACGAATTGCGAGTTTCGCGTCCATCTTTGCCAGTTCATAACAAGGAACAGAACCCCGACGAACACGGCGGAAATTGACATCTTCTGGATAATCCCAATATTCACCCCAGGAAATGACGAAGGGGGCGCAATCAAATTGAAACTCCCAAAAACTACTAGTCCAATGCCTACCAGCCTTCCCCAGAACTTCGGAGTCGAAAGTACGGTCACCGCGTCGCTTTTGTCATAGAAAAGTCCAAATAACTTTGACAGCGCTCTCTTGGCGGAAAACTCGCGCTTTTTGGAGACTTTCTCGGACAAATCCCGTTCCAATTTTGACAAACCTTTACGCTTCAGCTGCAGTACTCCCCGCGTCGACTCAAATCTCAACGCTTTTCCAGAGTGTACCAGGTTGCGAGCAAATTTTCACAAATACCGGCCTACGCTTATCAGCGTGGATTGATTTAAGGTTCTAAAACTTGCATATATTTACTGGGCAGGACAAATTCGACCGGTTTTTTCTTTAGTAAGACGAGGTTTGATGAGACACTTGCATCTGAGAGATTCTTTCAGATGAGCGAATCCCTGGTCAAAGCATGTAGCCAGGTATTTGGACTGTTGCGTATCTTCTAACTGTTGCTAAAGCGCGAGTAGCCACATATAATACCAGTGATGCCTTTTGTCACAGCGTCTGAGCAGATTGTGCAGTCTCACTGGGACAAGCGTGACCGCCAAGTGGCTGGAAAAGTTGAGTCGTTTTTAAATTACGGGGAATACGTTCAAGGAGCGCTGATATTAAAAAGAGGTTTCGTATTTTCTGATATTTCTATCCCAAAGTTCTTGGTTTTGATTGCCAGCGCGGCTATTTCATTGTTGAGCCTTCCTTTTGGATCTTCGCTGTTGTCATTTGGCCTCAGAGGAGCTAACGAGGCACGCCCCGGTTCGCAGCTGCCTGTAATCGTTGCGACAAATCAGAGAATCTTTATAACTTGGGACACCCATGAAATCTCAAGATCCATAGCTATAACCGATGTAGCCCCAAGAGGTACGTATATGACATTAAACCCAAATGTACCTATAAGGCTTGGTCTTAGCAAGTATTACCTTAAGAGAGGTCAAAAAAGAAAGATTGAGTTTTTAAATTCACTCGCTCCGCGCCAACAGCCAAATTATATAAATATTTCAAATTGATTCCACTCATCTTCAATCAACAAGTGTTTCATTGGAAATCGAAATTCTAAGAGCTCTAAATTCGGACAAAACTGCCGCATTTAGGATGCTGAACTATCTTTGACCGCTTGGTCGATTGCGGCAAATTCAAGCCTTTAGAGCAAAGGGATAAATTGGCCACTTCTTTTTACATTGTGGCATTGCTTTAGGTACAAGATGGATTCCCAATCATGCCAAGTACCCCATTACGTCAATCACCACATCGGTGGTTCCGGCCCCGTTGTATACGTTTAGGGAACCGTCTGGATTTAACTCTACTATTGCGAGATTGGCCGTCGTAT
>JAJYDO010000002.1:0-30243 GCA_021777355.1 Actinomycetes bacterium
CTGTTTAGATCAAGCCCAATTAGATGCGAAATGTCGTTATAGCGCACCAGTCTCCACTCGCTGGGTCTCCCAGCCCATTTTGTAAGTGACGTGTAGTCAGGTCGAAGCCCGGCTTTGGCTCCATAATTGGCTAATCCTAAAAAATTCACCATAGATGCCTGGATCACTCCGCCGTGACATGCAATGGCTATTGATCTTCCGGCATGGTCAGAGGCGACTTTCTCTAGCGCATCAGAGGCTCTTTGCATAAAACTTGCCCAGCTTTCTCCTCCCGGCGCTATTGGCTTATGTGGATCCTCGCGAAAATCAGGCGCCCCGTATTTTTCCAAAAACTCGCCCCATGCCATGCCGTCTGCCTGGCCCGGTTGCATTTCAACCAAGTCGGGAACTTTCTCAATCACAGGATTGAAACTCACTCCTTTCATTTTTGAACGCTCGTTAAGCGCATCAATGAGATGATCTAAAGTCTCGATTGCCCGAGGAAGAGTGGAGGAAATAAAAACTTCCACTTCGTCAAACTCCCCCGTTTTAAGGGCTCTTTCACCCAGTGCCTTGGCGTGTTCGTGACCTAGTCTTGAAAGTCCTGTACAGCCTGACTCTCCTCCGATGATTCCATCCACGTTACATTGACTTTCCCCGTGGCGGATGAGCGTCAGTTTGGTCTCTTTGTAATCGGTGCTCAATCCAAACTTCCTACAAATTTTTCCAACTGCCTAAGTGTTCTCACTTCATGCACCCCATCGCAGAAAGAGCCATACTCTCCAACAACTGAGTCCCCGCTTCCCCAGTAGGCTTTTGGCTCCGGATTTAACCAGTATAAATGTTTTGCTTTTTGCGCGATTTCCTCTAAAACCCAGGACTGAGTAGCGTGATAATTATTCCGGGCATCTCCCAAGACCAGCACCGATGTTCTCGCTCCAATGGCATCGGGCCATCTGCCCCAAAACTCTGTGAAGGCATGGCCATAGTCGCTATGGCCGTCGAGCCACATTACGTCTGCCTCGGTGTTTATTCGATGCAATGCATGCATCACATCATCACTCGTTTCAAAAAAACTTGTAACTTCGTCAATACCATCTATAAATACAAAACTTCTCACCCTTGAGAACTGCCCCGAGAGAGCGTAGACCAACTGGAGAGTAAATCGCGCAAACGATGCTACCGAGCCGGAAATATCTGAAAGTATAACAATATCTGGTTTGGCCTGTCTTGGGTGCTTGAATTTTGGCTCGGCAGGTACTCCTCCCATCGCGAGAGAAGCCCGCATAGTCGCCCTCCAATCCAAAGGGCCTTTCCTTTTGTGGCGCCTTCGCATGGCCAACCTTGAAGCCAGCTTTCTAGCCAGAGGAGCTATTGCGTGTTTGAGTTGGACCATCTCTTCTCGGGAAGCATGCATGACATCAATATCTTCAGGAAGAGGCTTTCTAAGAGTCTTTGCCATGGCTTTGCGGCCCCTGTCGGCAACTAGGCGCCTTCTTATCTCCTCTTCGATTTCCTTTTTGAATTTCTCGATCCTGGCCTGGGCCTCCTCGCGATTTAATCGCTCTTCAATGGCATCGGCCTCAGGAGATTTTGAATCTTTGCTTCTAATCCCATTTATCAATCGCTTCAAAAGCGAGTCTAGATCCAGGTTCCTCAGGGTCCTGTATAGATAGTAAGTGCCGCCAACCGGCCGTCCGGGCTCCATGCCGGCATAGGCCGAAACCGCATTTTGCGCCGCTTGCCTCAGCCTGTCCTGGTCACCATTCAACAGTGCGTTATAAAGCATCTCTGCCAGTTCCTCTGGGCTATATCCAGAACCCGCTCCCGTGCCTTTTGACTTCCCTTGTCCTTTTTGGCCCATGAGGTTTGGACTCTCATCTGAAACTGCGTCGGATTCTATCTGGTTAGAAGTCTCACCATCTGGGCTCGTGAGGCCAAAAAATACCTCAAATGCCGTGTCAAAGACTACTCGGTGGGATGCATTTTTTACTAACGCTGCCGCCAGTGCTTCTCGCATCAACGAACGGTTCTCAACCCCAATGGCACTTAGACTCGCATGGGCATCAAGACTCTCGGTCAAAGAAACCGGAATGCCTGCGCTCCTTAGCTCTCCTACAAAGTCAGTTAAAAGATCCACTTTAATTTCTAAGTCGAAAGTTCTTTTGAAGCTTTATCAATATCTGATTGATACTTCAATAAAAGTGAAAGCGTATCTTTGGCTGAATTGCTATCGATAGAACTTATGCCTAGCACTAATAGAGTTCGTGCCCAATCAAGAGTTTCAGATACCGATGGCTTCTTTTTCAACTCCATCTGACGAATACTATTGACCAGCCTCACGATTTGGTCAATTAGCTCGGTCTTTATTCCAGGCACTCTTGATTCAACAATTTGTCTCTCCCTTTCAATATCAGGGTAGTCGATATGTAAAAATAGGCACCTGCGCTTCAGTGCTTCGGATAGTTCCCGAGTATTGTTCGAAGTTAGAAATACCATGGGAATTTGAGACGCCACGATAGTGCCTAATTCCGGAATCGAGACTTGGTAATCAGAGAGAATCTCAAGAAGTAGCGCTTCGGTCTCAATCTCAACTCGGTCGACCTCATCTATGAGAAGCACTACTTTATCTTGTGCCCTAATGGCTTCCAACAACGGTCTTGTCAGCAAAAACTCCTCTGAAAAAATATCCTCTTCTACCTCAGACCAGGTTTGGCTGGCTCCGCCAATTTCATCTGAGACCTTTTGCGCTTGAATCCTAAGGAGTTGCTTTCGGTAGTTCCACTCATACAGGGCTTTAGATTCATCCAGTCCTTCGTAGCACTGAAGCCTAATTAGCCTAGCCCCGGTAGCAATTGCCACAGCTTTTGCCAGTTCCGTCTTTCCTGTTCCTGCGGGACCTTCCACGAGTACAGGTTTTCCTAGTCGGTCAGCGAGATATACCGTGGCGGCAATTGAGTCATTGCTGAGATATAACGCGGATGCAAGTTTGTCCTTGACATCGTCGACAGATTGAAACCTCACGGTTCCATTAGCATCTTCCAAATCTTCTTTCACTTTCTTATCTGACCCTCTCCCCTCACGACGAATTTCGCGCAAGTGAGTTCTTTTAGCCCCATTGGGCCTCTGGCATGCAATTTTTGAGTAGAAATGCCAATTTCAGCACCCAGTCCCAATTCGCCACCGTCTATAAATCTAGTTGAAGCATTGACCAGCACGGCAGCGGCATCAATTTCATTAACCCATCTATCCGCATTTGGCAAGTTCTCGGTCACAATTGCTTCCGAATGGCCGGAAGAAAATTTTCTTACGTGAGAAATTGCCTCTTCAATGGTGTCGACCACCTTTATGGCAAGCTTCAGGTCTAAAAACTCTGTCGCATAATCTTCATCTGTTGCAACTTCGACTCCAGGAAGAAGTTCTCTTGTATTTTCATCCCCAACCATTTCCACATTTGCTTCCTTAAGTTTGTCGCCGAGCATAGGTAATATCTGTTTGGCAATCATTTTATGGACTAACAATGTTTCCATTGCATTGCAAACGCTCGGTCGTTGCACCTTCGCATTCATAACTATGCTTACGGCCATTTCAATATCTGCCGACTCATCAATAAAAACGTGGCAGTTTCCATCTCCATCTATTACAACGGGTACCTTTGCATTTTCAACTATCACTTTCAACAGACTAGGCCCACCTCTTGGAATGACACAGTCCAACAATCCAGTGAGTCCAACGAGTTCCTTCACTGCGTCATGATCGGTGTGGGGCAATAAGACAATAGCGTCTTCTGGCAAACCAACTTGGGCGAGGGCATCTTTTAGTGCAGATGCAATGACCAAATTAGAGTTATAGGCGCTCGCTGAACCTCTCAGCACAACTGCATTTCCTGCTTTTATGCAAAGTGCAGCTGCATCGGAAGTGACATTGGGTCGGTTCTCGTAGATGATGCCGATTACTCCTAGAGGTACTCTCACCCTTGACACCCTTAGACCATTTGGCCTCACCCAGCCCTCGACGACATCTCCTATAGGATCAGGAAGCGAGATCACCGAATCAAGACCATCTACCATTGCCTGAATTCGGCTCTCAGACAACTTCAGTCGGTCCAAAACCGACGCCGTCACTTGAGACTCAGACGAGGCAACATCTTTCTCATTTGCACCGATCAATTCATCGGCCCGCTCCAAAATCAACTGCCCGGCAACTCTTAAAGCCTCATTTTTAGCTTCGGTTGAAACTGTTGCCATGAGTGTTGAGGCTAATTTCGCCCTCCCTACATAGTGCCTGACTGAACTTATTTCCATTTTTTCAGCTTAATGAAATATTTTAAGTGCCGTTAGATTATTGGGTAATGCGGACAAATGCGCCATCAATGCCTTTCTAAAGGATCTCAAAAGACGTGTACACTTCACGTCCTTCAGACTTATTAGCGGTCTTCTCCTTTTTAGCCAAAGCCATATCCTGTGCCAAGTTATCCAATTGAGCTATTAAGTGATTCTGCTTTTTCCGAACTAATATAGCGCGAGCATCTGAGAATGTGGCCATCATCCATTGAGATTTCTTTTCGCTTGTTTTTTTGTATAGCCAGTCTTCGAACTCTTCAATCACGAGCATTTGTTTTTTGCTGATCTTTGAAGTCGAAGTTGTAGAGGCACCATAGGCAAGAGCTAAGTTATCAGCCAGCGTCCTCGCCTCATTTGTAATTTTGAGGCCGTTAAACCATGGCCTTACTTCCTCTGATTTGATCTCATCTTGCCTGCATGCAATTTTGAGACCCGGCAAATTAATTGACTTCGATCTCAAATTTGACACCACAGACAGTACTCCTTCAACTGCCATCCCATCATAAAGTGCCGACCTGTCGGCGACTATGGCATCTTGAACCAGACCTGCCAAAATTTGCCATTGGTTGGCCCTTATTAAACTCTCGCTGCTCTCTCCTAAATCAGCTGTATAAATGTTCGGTGCTAACTTGCGAATTCTTCCGTCCCGCACAGCGTTATTGATAGCTGTGGCAGAAAGTGCAACCTCAGAGGATAAAAATACGGTCCCAGTAGCACTCGGCCAAGGCGGGGCTTGCGCTTCGGCGCTTTTTTTGGTCACTGCCTTTTTTATCGGTTCAGAAGAGCTGACGAACCTGTACTTACTTGCGCTCATGGTCTCAAACCCAGCATTTATATAATTTCCTAGTCCTATTCGAATTTGACGAACTTGTCGACACATAAAATCTAGTGCCGCTAGTCACTATACCAGGTCACGGCTAATTTACCCTAAGTGACCTGCGCTTTTATTGTGTCGATTCGTTTAAGTCAAACCTCTTGTCAGAAAATGCTGTCCCCCTAACTCCCCAAAAGAGACTTGGCCATTAGCGTTATTCCCAATACGGCAAGAAGCCTTTTTCTTGGTCAAATGCTAAGGACTTAAACTCCATCGAATCATTGTGCATGCGAGTTTTCGGCATTGTTTTACAATTGCTCCCGCATGCGCTAGCTTTAGCAGTTACAAGATCAAATTTTGGCAAACAAGAC
The DNA here is from genome assembly GCA_021777355.1 of Actinomycetes bacterium. Classification (GTDB taxonomy): domain Bacteria; phylum Actinomycetota; class Acidimicrobiia; order Acidimicrobiales; family JABEUL01; genus JABEUL01. The sequence goes on from JAJYDO010000002.1 coordinate 5,508, forward strand.
AAACTAGTAATTATTGAGTTATTGGGTTTTTTACAGCGGGAGCGTAATCGTGTGAATTTGCTTTTGGCCGTATTTGTATTCATTCGTAATTTAACTTGAGCCACTTAGTGAGACGTAAAAGGCCTAATCAAAACCTGCCAAAATAACCATGTCGTCTCGGTGAATAACTTCGTGGGACATTCCGTCAGGGAGGTCTGGTGTCCGATATCCCATCCATCTTTTGATCTCGGAAGACGTTAGACTCGATATCCCTTTGGCAACTAGTTTCTTGTCTTGGCCCAGTATCTCCACTGCGTCACCGTCTTGGAAATTACCCGTTACCCTTGTGACGCCTGCAGGAAGCAAGGAGGAAGATCTCTCAACAATTGCTACCGATGCACCTGAGTCTATTTCTATAGTGCCAGACGAAGTCAACGCAAATGCAATCCAGAGCTTCCTGGCTCCCAACCTTCTCGATTTTGCCGGAAAATAAGTTCCGACTCCACTTACCCCGTCGATGGCATCTTGCAGAACATTTGGCCGCTCGGCAGCTGCAATTACTGCTTTCACTCCTGACCAAGTTGCGATTTTGGCCGCAGCCAGCTTTGACGCCATGCCGCCAGAACCCCGATCTGACCCGGCACCACCGGCGAGCTTCTCTAATTCCGAGTTAACTTCGGTAACTTCTTCAATTAACGTGGCGTTTTCACTGGACTTAGGATCACCGGTAAATAAGCCCGCAATATCGGTGAGAATTAGAAGCAGATCTGCATTTAATAAGTGTGCAACCAATGCCGCGAGGCGGTCATTGTCTCCAAACCTGAGTTCATCATCTGCAATAGCGTCATTTTCATTGATAACGGGTATTACTCCGAGATCCAGAAGCTTCTCGAGAGTCTGCCTGGCATGAAGGTACTGATTCCTATTTACAAAGTCCAGTGGAGCTAGAAGAACTTGTCCTCCAATCAAGCCAAACTTCCCTAAGGCTTGATCATATACCCTCATCAATCTGCTTTGGCCTACAGCACTTAGTGCCTGAAGGGACTCCAAATCTGACATTTCACTTCGGCTTTTCCCAAGTGCTGCCAGGCCCGCAGCTACTGCTCCACTTGTGACTATTACAACCGAATGCCCATTTGAAACAAGGCTGGAAACCTGCATGCACAATGATTCGATGGAGCTGTCATCAATTGCTCCGCTATCCGAAGTAACGCTGGAAGTACCGATTTTTGCAACAAGAAGCACGACTTTGCAGCCTACAGGATATTTCGGAGCCACATTCACAGTCTGCAGTTACAAAGTGAGAGGCTAAATGCGCATGTCTCAATTCAAGTTGAACCAGCAATAAGTGAAAACGGGGTTTTAAAATGCAAAAAAACAGGTTAGCTTGGTTCCCATGTAAATGAGAAATCACCCACTTCCACTGTGGCGCCCGGTCGGGCCCCGATTCTGCTTAGTGCTTTATCCAGGCCAAGTTTATGCAGCCTCTTCTCTACTATCTCAAGAGCATCCGTATCCATTACTTCAGATAGCGCAACGGCGCGCATTGCATCTTTGCCTCTGACTGCGAAATGATTTTCGCCCAGTTTCTCCAGTTCTAGTCCTTCGGGAGTCGGTCGATGCACGACTACCGCAGAGCCAATAATCTCTTGTTGGCTCTCTGTTTCATGTGAGGTCTCAACAAGATTGGCCATCAGCGAAACCAGGCCGGTTAAGTTTTCACCGCTTTGAGATGAGATTAGAAGATCAACTTTGTCGCTTCTTCCCAACTTTTGGGAACTGTATTTCTCGACATCGTCTACGGTATCTGCCTTTGTAACTATACAAAGCCTTGGCCTGTCTAATAACTCAGGTTTATAGCTTTTAAGCTCGTGAAGAAGTATTTCGTGCTGATCGTTAATGCCAAGTCCACTAAAAGCAGAAGGATCAAGCAAAATTACCAAAACTCTTGCCCTTTCAATATGGCGCAAGAACTCGTGTCCGAGGCCCTTGCCCTGGCTGGCACCTTCAATTAATCCGGGAATGTCTGCTACCACAAAGTCAGTCAAATTTGAACTCGCTGCCCTGACAACGCCAAGATTGGGCCTTAAGGTAGTAAATGGATAATCTGCAATAGTTGGCTTTGCCGCCGAAATTCTTGATATTAGAGTGGACTTTCCACTATTTGGAAATCCAACCAATGCCACATCGGCCAAGAGCTTAAGCTCTAAGTCGAACCAATACTCCTCGCCAACTTCGCCCTGCTCGGCAAAGGCCGGCGCCCTCCGGCGGTTGGTTAAAAATCTCGCATTACCTTGTCCGCCTCTTCCTCCGCTGGCTGCACACCATCGTTGTCCCTCAGAAACCAACTCGGCCCTGACTCTGCCTTCCAGGTCTTTTACAACGGTTCCAAGCGGAACGGGAACTATTTCCTGTGAACCTTCTTTGCCGTGCTGCTTTTTTGGACCGCCGTGGGTGCCGTCGCCGCCGCGCCTAAAGGGCTGGTCCTTAAATGATAAAAGGGACGAGACCTTCGAAGTTGCCTCTAAGACAACGTCTCCTCCGCTTCCACCGTCACCTCCGTCGGGTCCTCCTTTTGCCACATGGGCTTCTCTTCGAAAAACGACCGCCCCGGCCCCGCCGTTACCACCTTTTGCGTGTAGTTGCGCTTGGTCAACAAATCCGGGCATAACAGTTGGGACATAGCGTCCCTATGACTTTACTAATTTGGAATAATGTCAACTAATCGGCGACCTTTTCTGGTACCGAACTTGACTTTGCCGGCTTCTGTGGCAAAAAGTGTGTCGTCTCCGCCAATACCGACGTTATAGCCTGGGTAAAAGCGGGTGCCCCTCTGGCGCACGATTATGGTGCCGGGTTTGACGACGGTACCGTCAAACACTTTTACTCCCAAGCGCTGAGCCTGCGAATCTCTTCCGTTCCTAGTGGAACCGCCACCTTTAGTCTTTGACATAGCTAATTATTCCCGATCCTACTTTGAAATATTTGGAGCAACTATTTCAAGAATTTCAACTTGGGTGTAGTTTTGCCTGTGGCCCCATTTTTTTCTCTGATTTGACTTGTTTTTGTAGGTGAAGCCCGTTATTTTAGGACCTTTAACCTCTCCCAGTACACGCACCTTAATCGAAGCACCTTCCAAACTTTCTGGCAAAATTGCGGCCTCTTGACCGTCAAATACCGCAACAGGCGAAAGAGTGACCTCATCACCTATACTTCGGTCCAACAGGTCAACATTTACTACGTCACCTTGGGCCACTTTTGACTGCTTTGATCCGATATCTATTACTGCGTACATGGCCTTTCCATATTAGCAGGAGCAGCGGCAGCTTCGTTTAAAAAGCACCGGATCGCCATTTTTGAATAATTTGGGATACCTAGTCCATCTCCGTGTCGAGGATAATTCCGCGACCATTGCACTCAGGACATTTATGGGACAGAGAGTCCACCAACCCCTCTGAAATCCTCTTTCTGGTCATTTCCACAAGACCCAAGTCCGAGATATCAAATGCCTGAGTTCGGGTTTTATCCCTAGCCAGAGCGGACCGGAATGCAGACATGACATTCGTTCTGTTTTGCTTGACAGACATATCTATAAAGTCAATTACTATAATTCCGCCGATGTCACGAAGTCTCAACTGCCTTGCAACTTCCTCGGCGGCTTCTAGGTTGTTCTGGTAAACAGTCTCTTCAAGGTTGGAAGAGCCCACATTTTTGGATGTGTTCACGTCGATTACCGTGAGGGCCTCAGTGTGCTCAATGATTAACGAACCTCCCGATGGAAGCCATACTTGACGATCCAGGGCTTTGTGGAGTTGCTCATGTATATGGAATCTCTCAAATATAGGAAGAGGTTCTTTTTGCCTGTCGTAGAAGAAAACTCGATCTAAATACTCCGGATTTACACTCTCAATATAATTCCTGGCCTCCAAGAATAACTCGGCGTCATCGATCAGAACTCCTCTGTAGTCGGAGTTAAGTTCTTCGCGCAGCACTTTAAGAACCATGTGAGGCTCTCGATGCAAAAGAGCGGGACCATTTACTTTTTTAGCTTTTTCTTCGACTCGTGCCCAAGTTTTAACAAGCGACTTAATGTCTCGGTCTAGATCTTGGCTCGTAGCATTTGAAGCCGCTGTTCGAACGATCAGTCCATGTCCTTCAGGTTTTATCTGGTCAATAATTTTTCGAAGTCGTCTTCTCTGAGTGTCTTCAAGCCGTTTTGATATTCCTATGCTGGTACCGCCAGGCACCAAAACCACAAAACGACCCGCAAGAGAGACTTCCTGGGTCAATCTTGCACCTTTTACTCCAATGGGATTTTTAGTGACTTGGCACACAATCATCTGGCCGTTCTTTAAAACGTCTTCAATTCTCGTATCGTGGTCAGCGGATTTATCGTCGCCCTTGGTCCCATTTTTCGATGATTTGTCGGAAGTTTCTATCTCTTCATGATCATCTCTTACGTCCCCTTTATAAAGTACGGCGTTTTTAGGAGTCCCGATATCGACAAACGCCGCTTCCATACCTGGCAGCACATTTTTAACCCGCCCCATATAAATGTTTCCATCCACTTGATTAGCATCATCAGTTGGGCGTGAAACATAGTGCTCGACTAGTGTCCTTCCTTCCAGGACAGCGAGCTGAACGAATTTATCGGATGAATGAACACAAACTAGGTAACGGCCAAGCGCTTTCCCGAGTTTTTCGTTAAACTCACTGGCCTCATCTGTAATGGAAGCCGCTTCAAAATCAGATTTAATCTTGGCTTGCGCGAGTTGGCGGCTTTTAGAAGAAGAGCCTCGTCTGGACCTGGGTTTCTTTATCTCGCTTTCACCGTTAGTATCTGAAGTTTGAGATCTCTGCCTCGTCTGGCTGCTTGATGAGTCATTTCCGGAATCATCGGGCCTGTTTGAAGTCCTTGCAGGCACTCTTGAGTCGCCTACCTTCGGTTTTTGGTTGCTGCCTCTCCTGCTGCCGCCCGGGGAATTTCCGGTCTCTGATTTTTTGTCTCCCGCTGCATCGGGAAGCACCGGAGCCGGACGTGAATCTCCTATCTTTGGCCTTTCCCGAGGCGGAGATTTAGGCACTGATTCGCTTGGCGCGACTTGATTGGCATCGCTTTCGATGGTTCTACCAATTTTTGTCCTCGAACCTCTGGAGGGCCTGGAGCGAGAATTGGCGGAACTTGGTTGCCCTGATTGGGCGGATTCGGATTGGTCCAAACTATCTTCGCCAGGAGTTAGCACGCTTTGGGGTGTCTTTGCCACCCCGAGTGAGGCTACCTGGTTATTTGAACTCCGGGTTGGCTGCGAGTCACCTGCAGGACCATCCTTGGTCGATTCTGGGTCCTGACCCTGGTCTAAAGTCGCTTCCGACATTATAAAAATCCCTTCTTGATCCACTTAATTGGCGATTAAGTGGCAAACGGCTTACAGGAGAGCAGTTAGCTAAAGCTGGCCTCATATACCGTTTTCGATCACTAACACCCCGTTCTAAAGCGGAGTAGCTATCTAAATGATTTGAGTAGAAAAATACGAAAAACCGCACCAAGGCCAAGATGCCATTGCTTATTACACGTCGAATTGAACTCAATTGCAACTTGGCACCTCCTTGTCTCGTATATCTACTCCTACTTTAGCCCAAAGTGCCTAGCTTGAATCGGCTTACCTGTTTCAATTACTGCATTTAAGTGGAGGCTTTAGGCAATACTATGGGCCCGATGTTATGAGAAATTAGGTAGTTAAATGCCGCTTCAACGACAGGAGAGTCTGCTTGAGCTCCATAGCCGCCTTGATCGATAACCACAGCTACCACGTATTTTGGTGAATTTGCCGGTCCAAAAACCACCAAAAGGGAGTCGGGCTCAATGTGGTTTGTTTGGGCAGTTCCTGTCTTTCCGGCCAATGGGTAACTACTCAGAGGGAAATTGTTAAATGCCCCCGTCGCTCCTACTGTGCCAAAGGGCGCAGAAATTGCCTCTTCAAAACCAGTGAGCATCGGCCCTCTCGTGGAAGACGGGAGTGAAACTCTGTCTTTTACGGCACTTGGGTAGGATTTGGCCAGCACTCCATTCGGAGTAACGGCGGCAGCTGCAATTTGGGGCACGAATCTGGTGCCCCCATTGGCGAACGTTGCATAAGCATCCGCCAGTTGAAGCGGCGTGACAACAGTCTCTCCCTGTCCAAAAGCCATTTCAATGTTGTCGCCCGTATACCACCCGGGCGGGTTAAAGGCCTTCGGGGCCGCCTTGTAAAGCGCTTCTCTTGTGGCAAGGGAGTCAACCCTCCCCGACTGTTCGTCCGGAAGGTTAATACCGGTAATTTCACCAAAGCCATACTTATTTGCCGTGTCCTGAATGGGGGTAGGTCCATACTGGCCCGCCTTGACATAAAACTGATAACCGAGATTGTAAAAGAAGACATCGTCCGAAGCGGCCAGAGCCTTAATGATATTGATGGATCCGAGTGCTTCGTTGCCCGCGTTGTGGAATGTGCACTTCCCGGTACACCTCCCCGGAATTTGGAAATATCCGGGGTCATTTATATCTGTATAAGGACTTATTAAGCCTGTATTCAATGCTGCAGTCGCTGTAGCTAGTTTGAAAGTTGAGCCTGGCGTGTACTCCCCTTGAATAACTCTGTCAAGAGCAGGCGTGCCATTTGTCGGACTTTCAATATTTAGATAATTTGATTCCGATATTCCCCCGACCCACAAACTCGGATCATAAGAAGGATATGACGACATGGCTAAAATGTCACCATTGGTCACATCCATCACCACGGCAGCGCCGCTTGTAGCAGGGGGGTGGATTCCAGTTGTTGGATCCACTGTTGAACGAAGTGCATTAATCTGATTGGCTAGGGCGGTATCTAATGTATTTTGTAGTCCCAAATCAATTGGGAGCACGAGATCATTTCCGGGGACCGAAGGTTTCACCGATAGAGTTTTTACTACTTGATTAAGTGCATTTACTTCATAGGTTGTAGTTCCGTTCTGGCCTTCTAAGACCGAATTATATGACTCTTCGATTCCGGCCTGACCGACTATGGCATCGGGCGTATACCCCTGATAGGCCGGCAACGCCATTTCCGCACCTGTAATTTGGCCTGTGTGTCCTAGAATTTGCGCGAGCATGTCGCCGTTGGGATAATAACGCTCGGTAGTTAGGGAAACTTGGACCCCAGGGAAGTTTGAGGACTGTTCTTCAATCAGCATCGCCACAGGCCGCGGAACATTGAACTCTACCGGCACGGGCTTATATATCGAATAGTTTGGATTAACCAATGCAGCGCTTACTTGTTGAGGTGTCATGGATAGTGCTGCAGCAAGCTTAGGAATTATCCACGGATCAGTCTTGGCGGTTTCTCTGGCGAGAGTAACTGTCAGAATGACTTTGTTTCCCACTAAAAGATTCCCGTTTCTATCATAAATTAGCCCTCTCGTAGGGGTAATTTCAACAGTTCTTACGGTGTTAACTACCACTGCTTTTTGAAAAGTCGGCGCGGCTAAAATTTGAACGTACCATAACCTTGCAAAAAGCGCTCCAAAGGTGGCTACCAGTATGATTCCAAGTACTCCAACCCTTGCTCCAAGTCTCGGACTTCCTTGACCTTGTTCGCTTCGTTTTGAAGTTGATGCCATTGCCAGCGTGCCAACCGATTCGATCTGTTCAGAGTCAACATAAACAACTTTTTTGCCAAATAATCCTTTTCGTGATTTCTTCCTAGGCATTTGCATCAGATCTTTCGACCAACCCGGCGGCTACCGGCCTTTTTCTTTTGCTTCTTGTCCCACCCCGAGGAAATGATGTTCCGGTCAAAGACCATGAAATAAGTCTCATGAATGGAATTAGGAGCAGGAGGTTAATGGCAATCGTGACGGCAACAATTGAGATAAGCCGCCCATTTATAATATCGGCAACCCCCAAAAGATCCCCTAAAAACGCCCAAACCACTTCGCTAAACATGCATGCCAAAGCCAGACCGCCACCCAGTGCAAACCATGAATATTTACTCGAGGAATTAAAGATCTCACCGACTCCGTAGCCTAGAAATACTAAGACCAAGGCCGTAATTCCAAAGGGCGTCGGTTGCAAAAGGTCGGCTCCTAACCCCGCTGCAAATCCAATTATCGTGCCAAGCTCCGAACCTGCAACTACAGCTGTGCAAAAAACTATTAACGGGAAAATGTCTCCATGGACATTCTGAATTCTAATGACGTCGATAAAACAGTCTTGGATTATTACTCCCACGAGCAAAACAAAAACCATTTTAAAAGAGCTTGAAAGATTTATTGACTTCACGTTGGTGGCAGCCATTCGATTATCGAGACATAGTCAATGGAATTTAGATTAGCTAATGGCGCAACAGTAATTGACTGCTGAAGCGCCGCTGCTTTTTGCGAGTCGTTAGACACCAGTCCAACAGGAATGCCTGCTGGGAAAATTCCACCTTGGAGTGTTGAAGTCGTAACTATGTCATTTTGCTTTATTTCAACTCCGTTCGGAACAAGCGAAAGGTCCAGGTCATGACCATCTCCTTCGCCGCTTGCGATTGCAAGAGTGGGAGGCGATTCGGTCGTAGTGGGCTCTGGTGCAGTCGAAGTAGTGGTTGGATTTGAAGTCGAAATGGTTGTTGTCGTGGTAGTTGAAAGAGTGGGGGCAGGCAAAGTATTAATTGGATGATTTATTTCAACTGCGATATTGCTTGTAGGGTCATCAATTAGTAAAACTGTCGAGGTAAATGCGCTGGTCGAAATTACCCGACCAACAAGTCCATCGTTTGATACCACGGGCATACCAACGGCTACTCCGCTGTGGGTGCCTTGATCTAGCGTCATTGTGGATTCAAAATTTGAAGGTCCAATATCTACAACTTGAGCCGTAATGGTCTGCATTGAGCCGACAAATGGAATATTTTCTAACGCCGTAAGCTCTTGAAGACGTTGAGCCAAATTGGCATCACTTAAATGTTCTGCCTTTAGTTTCGCTAACTCATCGCGAAGCTCCTGATTATCTTGGAGCGCCTGGCGATAGTGAATCGAACCTGATATAACATTTCCAACCGGCGAAAGCGCACTAGACACATCTTTTTGAAGAGGGGATAGCGCATCGGCAGTAGCATTTTGAATTTTTGCAACATATCTTTGTACCGGCCCGCGATAGGCCAGCGTAATCACAGTTACCGAAATCAGCACCATTAAAGTTAAGGTGGACCTAGGTCCTGACCTACGCTTTTTCCGACGGCTGTCAACCACCTCGAATTAGTGCCGCTTACCGGGGTGACATTGTCTCAAGGAATTGATCCGGATTTGGAAGTTCCTCTAGGACATGTCCACTGCCAACAGCTACGCAGTTGAGCGGATCCTGTGCAATTGAAATCGGCATTCCCGTTTCGGCTTGAAGTCGGACATCGAGGCCGTGAAGCAAAGCTCCTCCTCCCGTTAAGACAATGCCTTGCTCCATAATGTCTGCGGCAAGTTCTGGAGGTGTTTTATCCAAAGTATCCTTGACCGCGTCTACTATCGCCGTGACGGGTTCATCAATTGCATTTCGAATCTCTTGAGTAGTTGTAACCACTACCTTGGGCAGTCCGGTGACTAAGTCACGACCTTTAATTTCGGCCTGCAACTCTTCTTCCAAGCGGCAAGCAGAACCAAGGGCAATCTTGATTTCCTCTGCAGTTCTCTCACCTAAAGCAAGCGAGTACTCTTTCTTGATATAGGAAATAATGGCTTCATCCAACTCGTCGCCGCCGACTCTTATTGATTGGGAAACCACAATTCCACCAAGTGAAATAACAGCAACTTCGGTAGTTCCCCCTCCAATGTCGACTACCATATTGCCGGTTGGCTCATGAACCGGCAGTCCCGCTCCGATTGCTGCGGCCATGGGCTCTTCAATAATTGAGGCCTTTCTGGCTCCTGCATATTCCGCAGCTTCCAGGACGGCTCTCTTTTCAACGCCGGTGCAACCCGAAGGCACGCAAATCACCATCTGGGGCTTCGCCCATCTCCTGTTGTGTACTTTTCCAATGAAATATCGGAGCATTCTTTCGCAAACTTCGAAATCGGCAATAACTCCGTCTTTAAGAGGCCTAATAGCTTGGATATGGCTAGGCGTACGCCCGATCATCCGCTTGGCTTCCATGCCGACGGCAAGAGGCTTGCCGGTTTTCGTGTTAATTGCAACAACCGAAGGCTCGTTCAGGATAATCCCTCGACCCCTGACGTAAACCAAGGTGTTGGCAGTTCCTAAGTCGACGGCCATATCACGGCCTCGAAATGGATTAAATGATTCGCGCATCACGAACCCTCCGATCTAGGGGGCACGACCATACCCAAATATAGCTCACTTTCACACTACCGTTGCTTCACTTGCCAAAATATATCTAAATACCAGGGAAAAATACTTCTATCTCTCTGGCCGCCGACTCATTTGAGTCAGATCCGTGGACTAAATTCTCGCCAATCTCAAGACCAAAATCACCCCTTATTGTCCCGGGAGAAGCGTCAAGGGGATTGGTCGGCCCCATCATAGTTCTGACTACCTTCCATGTGTCATCCGGGCCCTCCAGCACCATTACAAAAGCTGGAGAGCGTGTGATGAAAGTCACAAGCTCACTGTAAAAGGACTTTCCGGCGTGCTCCAAGTAGTGCTTCTCTGCTAATTCTTTAGGAATGGTCTCTAGCCTCCCTGCGACAATTTTGAGGCCTTTTTTTTCAAATCGGGAAATTATTTCACCCACCAAAGATCTCTCCACCCCGTCTGGTTTTACAATTACAAGTGTTCTATTCATAATGAAGATAGGTTAGCCGACGATCTGACGTCACCTACAACGTATAGCGATCCTGTCACTAATATTAAATCTGAATCTTCGGCCAACTCTTTTGATTTTAAAAAAGCTTGAATCGGATCTTTTTCCTCAAAAACCTCTTTGGTTTTGAACGCTTTCCTAGCTGCACTTGCCAAAATTGACGAACTTTGAGCTCTTGGTGAATTGGGCTCGCACACTATTACCTTTTTCACTCGACTTTCAATATTAAGCGCCTCAAACATATTCTCGGGAGATCTACCTTCCAACATCCCGACAACTAAAACAATTGATTCGGGAACTGCCAAGTCCTCGGCCAAGGCATTTCCCAAAACTTGTGCTCCTTCCAAATTGTGCGCGCCGTCAACAACTGTCAATGGAGAGCGCGCAATTATTTCTAACCTTCCCGGCACGGTTAGATTGAAAAATGCCTCCAGAGCAACTTCTCTAGATATTTGTAAACCTAAGAACGCCTCGCTTGCAGCTAATGCTACTGCCGCATTTGCACTTTGGTGCGCACCTAATAGCGGAATGTAAATATCTTCGATTATTCCTCTTTTAGTCCAAATGGTTGCCAAACGCCCGCCAACTGCCTGATGCTCCTCTAAAATGCCGAAATCTTCACCTTCTCGCTGAATTGCTTCGCAGGAGACTTCTTGTGAGCGCCGCTCAAATATCTCGTATATTTCTTGGTCGACGCGGCCAATGACAGCTATCGAGTTTTCTTTTAATATGCCTGCTTTTTCTAAAGCAATCTTTTCTAGGGTGTCACCAAGAATCTCTACATGATCAAGGCCAATGTTGGTTACAACCGAAACGCTTCCATCAACAACGTTCGTCGCATCCCAAGTTCCGCCAAGTCCTACCTCAATTACCTGGGCCGCTACTCCGCGGTCGGCAAAGTACGTAAATGCTGCGGCAGTTAAGATCTCAAACCTAGTTAAATCCTTATCTAGCATTGATTCAAGATTGGCGATTAGTGAAATTACCTCTACCCATTCCTCTTCACTAATGGGACTGTTGTCATAACAGATTCTTTCGCGTATACCGTGTAAATCCGGGCTCGTGTAAGTCCCAACTGAAAACGATGCGGCTCTGAGAAGTGATGTAATCATGCGGACAGTTGATCCCTTGCCATTGGTGCCGGTTACATGAATAGCGGGAGCACTTTTGTGGGGGTCTCCAAGTAGATAGCAGAGTTCTCGAATCCGATCTAAGGTCGGACCTCTCTTAGTACGGATCCCTCCGGGATACTTTTCGTAATCCACATGTGACTCTACCCAGTTGAGCGACTCTTGAAAAGAGGCGAAATGTGAACCCACAATATTTATATTTTAGGAAGCTACGCGCTTTGGCCTTTCGGCTTTTTCGCTTGGCTTTCTAACCAGAGTTGGGTGGGCTCTCTCCAGGACAACTTTTGAATCAATAACGCATTTGCCAATATCGGATCGACTTGGCAAATCATACATAACATCAAGCAAAACTTCTTCTAAAATTGCCCTTAAGCCCCTGGCCCCAGTACCTCTTAGGAGAGCAAGATCGGAAATGGATTCAAGAGCGTCATCCGTGATTTCAAGTTCGACATTGTCCATCTCAAAGACCCGCTTATACTGCTTAACAAGAGCGTTTCTTGGTTCTTTGAGAATTCTCACTAAGGCTTCTTGATCAAGATTAGATACCGCTCCCACTACAGGTAGTCTTCCAACAAATTCAGGAATTAAACCAAATTTCAATAGATCTTCCGGCAATACTTGCTTAAGTAGAGCGCCTTCATCGCTTGCACCGGCCCTTCTCACATCTGCCTTGAAGCCAATACCGGCTCCGCCCAGTCGTGACTCTATAATCTTGTCGAGGCCGGCAAATGCGCCTCCGCATATGAACAATACGTTGGCGGTGTCGATTTGGATGAACTCCTGATGCGGGTGTTTTCTGCCGCCTTGAGGTGGCACCGACGCAACTGTGCCTTCCAGAATCTTCAAAAGAGCTTGCTGAACTCCTTCGCCTGATACATCCCTAGTAATTGACGGGTTTTCCGATTTTCTAGCAATCTTGTCAATCTCGTCGATATAAATGATGCCCGTTTCCGCCTTCTTTATGTCATAGTCAGCAGCTTGAATGAGCTTCAAAAGTATGTTCTCAACATCTTCGCCAACATATCCGGCTTCAGTTAAGGCGGTGGCATCTGCAATTGCAAACGGGACATTGAGCATGCGAGCTAATGTCTGAGCCAGAAGAGTTTTCCCGCATCCGGTTGGTCCCAAAAGCAATATATTGGACTTCGAGAGTTCGACTTCGATGTCGTGAGAAGAATCTGATTGGACTCTTTTGTAATGGTTGTATACGGCGACCGAAAGAATCTTTTTGGCACTGTCTTGACCAATAACGTATTCATTTAAGAAGTCAAATATCTCTTTTGGCTTAGGCAAGTCGTCAAATTTAACTTCTTGTGTCTCTGCGAACTCTTCGGAAATAATTTCATTACAGAGATCAATGCACTCGTCACATATGTAAACACCGGGTCCGGCAATCAACTTGCGAACCTGTTTTTGCGATTTGTTACAAAAACTACATTTAACTAATTCGCCCGATTCGCCAAATTTAGCCATCTCGGTTCTAGCCTACAACTTCTGGGGTGGTGACAACATCTCTTGACATAAGTATCTCATCGATAATACCGTATTGCAGAGCCTCACTGGCTTCCATGACAAAATCTCGGTCGGTATCAGATGCGATTTTTTCCACCTTTTGCCCGGTATCGTTGGCAAGCATATTATTTAGCAAATCTCTCATTCGAAGAATTTCTTTTGCCTGGATCTCGATATCTGTGGCCTGACCTGATGCTCCGCCATAGGGCTGATGAAGAAGAATTCTTGCATGTGGAAGAGCAAATCGCTTTCCTTTGGCTCCTGCAGCCAGAAGAACGGCTGCGGCAGAAGCTGCTTGCCCGAAACAAAAAGTCGATGTATCAGGCTTTATGTACTTTATTGTGTCGTAAATTGCAAAAAGTGCTGTTATATCTCCACCTGGGGAATTGATATAAACGTGGATATCACGCTCGGTGTCTTCTGACTCCAAAAAGGTAAGCTGAGAACAAATTAAGTTAGCTACCGCATCGTCGATTGGAGTTCCTAAAAAGATAATTCTTTCTTTTAATAATCTTGAATAGAGATCAAAAGCTCGTTCACCTCTGCTTGAGGACTCAATAACTGTTGGAACTAAATAGTTGTAAGCAGGTTCCATATCCTCTTACTCACCTTCTCCCGAACCAGGCGAACCGGCATTTTCGTTGTCATCGATCAAAACTGATTTGTCGACTTGATTTCCCTGCTCGTCTTTAACTTCAATATTCTCGAGAAGCCACTGCAAAGCTTTAACTTCCCGCATATCTGAGCGTAGTCCCTTTAGGCTTCCCTCCTGGTCCAATTTTTCCCACAGCTCATCTATATTCGGAATAATCCCACGATTTTCGGCTTCAACAGACTTTTTAATTTCCTCTCGTAGCTCTTCGTCGCTCACTTCAACTTCAAGCTTTGCAGCCAAAGCACGAATTGCCATTGAACCTTTTACCCGAATTGAACACTCGGCAAATGTATTGGCCAAAATGGTTTCTTCACTTTGCCCGGTTAGTTGAAGGTACTGCTGGAAGCTCATCGAGGAATGCTCCAACCTATGCAAAAGATTGTCGATATCATTGCGGACTTCAAGTTCGACCAATGATCTCGGGGGTCCCACATCCATTAGCTCGCTCAATGCCATTATCGATTTTGCACGAAATTCACGTTTTGCATAGTTCAACTTTAATTCTTTAAGTTTCTCGACAATATCTGCTTTCAACTCAGCCACAGTGGAGAACTCCGAGGCCTCCTGCGCCCACTCGTCTGTTGTTTCAGGAAGTACCAACTCTCTGACTTCTCCGACTTTGGCTACGAGCTCTTTGGGCTCTTCATCTTGACGGATTTTCCATAAAAAAGTTACTTCGCCGCCTTTTGAAGCTCCAAGTAATACTTCATCCAGGGCTTCCACCAACTCTTTTGCTCCAACTTCAAGCACGTAATCTTCTAACATAACCTGAGGATCGGAAGGATCTTCACGACTTTCTATTGTTACCGTCACTCGATCGCCCTTTTTAATAGGTCGATCCTGGTCGACAAGTTCACCTGAAGTGGCCCTTAACTTATCAATTCTCGACTGGATCTCTTCCTCGGTGGGTTCAATTCCTGTAATCCCAACTTCCAAACCCTCGTAACCTGCGATATTAACCTCGGGATAAACTTCCACCGTGGCCTTTACTTTGACTGGGCCGGACTCTTCACCTTCGACCACTTCTACTTCCGGGGAAGCAATGACTTCGAGCTCATCTTTCTTAATTGCCTCTTCCACCAAGTCAGGAACTATTTCGGAAATGGTTTCTTGTCGAACCTTTGTTCGACCTAGTCTGGCTTCAATTAACTTCGCCGGAACTTTGCCTGGGCGAAATCCCGGAACACGGGCTTCTTTGGCAAGACGCTTCAAAGTAACCGAAATTGCCTGATCGAGCGAGTCCTCACTGATTATCAATTCCAGAGTGCTCAGATTCCTTTTATCTTCATTGGCTAAATCATCCATATACCTGTGGCAGTGTATCGGTTTTTCAAGGCGTGCCTGCACAGGTGCAGGTAGATGGGGACTTTTTTTGGAAATCCATATTGATCAAACCGGATAATATCTAGTAATCTAAAATTTGTTCGCTATCAAAAATTAATGTCACTGGCATTGCGACTAACTTTGGACTAAAGTCCCATAAAGCGGAGTTGGGTTTCTCCAAGCTTCCCAAAAGGGCGGCGGGAGATAACACACAAGGTTTTTCGCGCTTGCTCCGATAGCGAATTGAATGTTTTTACTGGCCAAATAGGGCAGTAAATTGGAAGGAGGAGTTGCACGGGATGGCAGATGAACGAATCCGGGCAGCTGGAGCCCTACGTGAGAGCTTTAGGGCTCCTGGTCTATCACTGTCGAAGGTTTTGAAGAGGTATGTTAATTTCGCATCGTTTGTCGTGATTTTAATTTTAATAGCCACTTTCCTGCCATCGGCCAAAACAAATAAATTAGTAACTGCAAACACAAGCGGGATCACCCCTGCGCCAGCTCCCGGGACAGCCGGAGTGATGGCGAACGGCACCATGTGTGGCCCGGGTGTTCCTCAAGTTACGTGGTCAAAGTATTCCCCACTTTGCGAACCGGCTTGGAATCCTGCCAAAGACCAAAACGGAGGCGCCACTTCAAACGGTGTTACTGCCACGACAATCAATTTGACCTACCGCGAGGCCACAACTTCCGAACTTCAGCTTCTTTATGGATTGGTTCATGAATCTGTAATTGGAACTAATGCCGCGGCTGAAACTACAATGGCTGCCTACATTAAGTTCTTTAACAGTCAATTCGATCTTTATGGAAGAAAAGTGGT
Source organism: Actinomycetes bacterium (assembly GCA_021777355.1). Lineage (GTDB taxonomy): Bacteria > Actinomycetota > Acidimicrobiia > Acidimicrobiales > JABEUL01 > JABEUL01. Next base: position 21,738 of record JAJYDO010000002.1, read on the forward strand.
CTTGGTTCCTTTCACCGGCCAAGGCAATTTCATATCTGAAGACACCGGCGGTGGATTAACCGAAGCAAAAGCCGATGCAGTCACTGCAGCCCACACGTTAAACGCCTTCGCCGACATGTCGCTGGTGGATGCTTCAAATGCTTACGCCCAGGACCTTGAGAACCAAGGCGTCATTTCATTTTCCATTTACGAAAATCCTCAGTCCTACTATGTGCAAAATGCACCATATGCCTATTCGCCTGGTCCTAACTGCAGCGAAAACGCCATGGCAGATGCAGCAATTGTCGCAAAGTCCGTTGACGGGCTCCCGGCAATTTATGCTGGAGACCCTTCAATGCACAGTATGCCTGGCAAAGTTGGGATTCTCTACCAAGATACCCCTACTGCAACCCAGTGCGCTCAGGAGATGGCAAATGACATAACAAACGTATTTGGTGCACCTGCTCCCGCAATGCAGAGCTACGCTTTTGACTTATCTACCTTTTCTCAGGAGTCAGCAGCAATGATTGCCTCCATGAAACAAAAAAATGTAACTACTGTGATCTGTGCCGGTTGCGACCCTGTATCGCCGGCATTCTTGTTCCAGGCAGCCGATCAGCAAAACTACTATCCGGAATGGATTTACTCCGGACTGTTTTCCGAAGGCTTTACTGGCGCTGACGGGTTTGGAACTCTATACCCTCAAGATCAAATGATTCACGACATCGGAATCGGCGAGCCAATGCCGTCAAACCAGCTTCAACAAGAGGCCTACCAGGTTTACTTAAAAACTAAAGCACCGTTAAGTCAGTTGCTCCCTTCATATACATTTGCCTACGTTTCCTTGCTCCAGTTCTTTGATGCCCTGCAAGCCGCGGGACCTGATCTGACTCCTGCCACATTCCAACAAGGCATGTTTAACACAAGAGGAGACCTTCCTGACTCTGCAGCGGGCGGGAATTACGGCGGATGGCATTTTGGACCTAACCGCTTTGATCCTGCGGCGTCCATAGGAATTGTTTATTGGGATCCAAATGCCAAAAGCAATCTGAGTGGAACGGAGTTCTATGGAAAGAAAGGCGCTTTCGTAGCTTGTAATGGCGGAGCCCAATATTCATTTACCGACGATTTTGCAGCCCTTCCAAATCATAAGCAGTTAGCGTGCTTTGGCAAAAGTTGATTTATTATTTCCCAATTCCTGAAAGAGGTCAAAAGTGACAAGTCAAAATAAGAATGTTTTTCAACTTATTGGAGGTTTAGTCGTATTCGGCTTGCTCTGGTTGCTTGGAAACGCTGTCTTGCCGAACCATCTTCCACCAGGACCTGTCTTGGACGGTCTTATTATTGGTGGACTAAATGCATTAACGGCTATGGGACTTGTTCTTGTGTACAGGTCTGCAAGAATTATCAACTTTGCTCATATGGAAATCGGGGGCGTCGCCTCTTCCGTGGCTGTGGTTTTGGTTCTCGGAAGCAACATGCCATATATTCCGGCAGTAATTATTGGATTAGTCGTCGCATTGATTATCGGCGTATTTATTGACAGAGTTGTTATTTGGAGATTCCAAACCTCTCCAAGGCTTGTATTGACAGTTGCCACCCTAGGTCTTTCCTTGATTTTCTCAGCTATTGAATACATTCTCCCCAACCTTTATTCACAGGGAAGCCTGAGACCGTCAACCGACTTTACGGTTCCTTGGAATACGAGTTTTACCATCACCTCCTTCCGATTTACCGGGAATCAGATCGTGGCTGGAATTGCAGTGCCAATAATAATGATTGCTCTTTGGTGGTTTATTGGGAAAACAGATATTGGTGCAGCTATTAGGGCATCTGCCGACTCGTCGGAGCGTGCGCTTCTTTTGGGAATTCCGGTTAGGAGACTTTCGTTAATCATTTGGTGCGTCGCATCGGTATTGGCCGGTGTGGGAGCAATATTTTCTCAGTCCATTGTAGGTGTAACTCCTGGAACGCCACTGGGACCAACAGTGTTACTTGCTCCATTGGCTGCAGCAGCAATTGCTCGTTTTGATTCATTGCCGGTTACCATGTTTGCATCGCTTTTCATCGGTGTTTTTGAAGAGGCGGTTTACTGGTCTGAGCCGAACTCGTCATGGGTATTTGTGGCGCTGTTCGTGCTGATTGCAGTTTCTCTGCTGCTGCAACGACAACTGGTTTCTCGCCAGAGCGATTCAGGTCTTGGCGGTTTTGTTGCCATCCAAGAAGTACGCCCTCTGCCTAGAGCAGTGCGCCAATTGCCGATTATTCGGATAGCAACTTTTGCACTGATTGTTATCGTGGCAGCCGCACTAATCGGCGTACCTTTTATTCCGGGAAAATACACAAGTAGCGACACTTGGCTCCTTTATTACTCGACAATCGCCATTTATGCCATAATCGCCGTATCTCTGGTGGTCTTGACGGGGTGGGCTGGTCAGATCTCTCTGGGCCAGTATGCCTTCACCGGTGCCGGAGCATCTGCCGCAGCTGTCTGCTTGGTTAGTTTGCACCTCAACTTTGGCGTGGCAATAATTGTTTCTGCAATCGTAGGGGCGATTATCGCAGTGATCATTGGAATACCTGCACTGCGATTACCGGGACTCTATTTGGCAGTAATTACATTGGCGTTCTCGGTAATGCTAAACACGGCCTTGATTAATCAGTCAAACATTCCTGTATTGGCTCCGACAAGGCTACCCGATGTGACGCTGTTCAATAGGTTTGACCTTGGCGGACAGAGAACTTTTTATTACGTTTGTATAGCTGTTCTGGGAATCGCCATATTTTTAGCTCGAAATCTCCAGCGCAGCAGATCCGGAAGAATTATAAAGGCAATTAGGGATAACTCAAGGGCAGGTTCCGCTTATGGAGCTTCTCCTTTGAGGGCAAGACTTGTGGCTTTTGCATTCTCGGGAAGTCTTGCAGGTCTTGCAGGAGCATTGTTGGCCGTCAGCCTTGGAGGAATACCTTCCGGTGGATTCCCGCCCGATGCCAGCCTTTCAGTGTTCACAATGGTTGTTTTTGGTGGAATGGGATCGATCCTAGGTGGTATCTTAGGTGCCGTTTTTGTAGAAAGTATCTTTTTCGCCGCTTCTCACTCTCCGGCCTGGCAGACATTTGGAAACGGTGCGGCACTTTCCCTTCTCCTCTTTTTCTATCCCAAAGGCGTCAGCGGTCTAGTCTATGCGGCGAGAGATTTTCTTATCAGAAAATTTGTCCCTCAAGCTGCACTTGATAAAAGTCTTTCAGGAGCAGAGGACGAAGGTCCTTCTACTGTTATCCCGGGCCCGGCTCACGATGCGGCTATGCGTTTAAGTGCCCTGGAAGACCTTGAGGTCGCCGGGAAGTCCGCTACGAAGCAGCAAGCACCGACTGCCACTTTTGATCCGACTCAATCGCTGGTCGCGGTTCAAGATATCAACGCCGGATACGGAAGAGCCCAGATACTTTACGGAGTTTCTTTTGAAGTTGGCCACAGTGAAATCCTGGCACTTCTTGGAACTAACGGTGCGGGTAAATCAACCATTTTGAGAGTAATTGCCGGAGTCTTGCATCCTCAATCCGGAAAAGTTTTCTTTGAAGGTGAAGATATTACGCATCTCTCCCCGATTGAGCGCGTCAAGCGCGGACTTGTAACCGTGCCGGGTGGAAGAGGAATATTCTCCTCTCTGTCAGTTAAGGAAAACCTGCGGCTTGCAGGATGGCTGACTAAGAAAGACCGCGGGTACCATGCTGAAGCTATGGCGCGAATCTTTTCATTGTTCCCAACCCTTCAAGACCGCTTGGACACTCCGGCAGGATTGCTTTCCGGTGGTGAGCAGCAGATGCTAACTGTTTCACAAGCTTTGTTGTGTCGACCAAAGCTTTTGCTGATCGATGAGTTGTCCCTTGGACTTGCTCCGACTGTTGTGGCAGAACTTTTAAATGCAGTTAGAGCCCTTGCAGCTTCAGGCGTGACGGTAGTAGTTGTCGAGCAATCAGTCAACGTGGCTACTGCAATTGCAAACAGAGCAGTATTCATGGAAAGAGGCCAGGTGCGATTCTCGGGCCCGACTCCATCTGTCGAGCAGCAGCCTAATCTTTTGCGTTCGGTCTTCATGCGTGCAGCCACCAGGGCTCACACACGGCCTAAGGCCGGCACCGGTGGACTTCCGCCTATTGACAGAACATCGGTAAGCGCATTTGGAGTGCTCCATGCCACCAAGAGATACGGATCTGTGACTGTTCTTAACGATGTCACTCTCTCGGTTTCAAAAGGTGAGATCCTTGGAATTATCGGTGCAAACGGAGCCGGAAAGACTACCTTGTTTGATGTATGCTCGGGATTCATTAAGCCTGAAGACGGTCAGGTAATAATGAACGGCACCGACGTTACTCATCTTAGACCTCACCAGCGAGCCAACCGAGGGCTGGGCCGAGTTTTCCAAGATGCCCAATTGTTCGCTTCCTTAACTGTGGCCGAAGTCTTGGCAGTTGCTTTAGAGCGCCACGTTGAAGTGAAGGATCCATTTGCATCTATGTTTGGACTTGAAGCGGTAGTAAATTCGGAAGAAAAGATTGCAGACCGTGTAGATGAGCTCATTGAGGAAATGGGACTATCTCGATATAGGAACGCTTTTGTAACGGAACTTTCGACTGGAACCAGACGTGTTGTCGATCTTGCATGTGCCATGGCTCACAGGCCTAGAGTCTTGTTGCTTGACGAGCCATCTTCAGGAATTGCCCAGAGAGAAAGTGAGGCAATGGGTGAATTGCTCCTTGGACTCCGAGCTGAAACCGGCGCATCGTTTATAGTTATTGAGCACGACGTCCCGTTAGTCTCCTATATCTCGGACAGACTGGTTTGTCTCCACTTGGGTGAAGTCATAGCCGAAGGTGAAACTACTGAAGTTCTAAACAACCCAGATGTTATTTCGGCATACCTAGGACGTGACGACGCAACGATTAAAAGATCGAGAAGTAGTTCAAGTGAAGTTCCCGTCCCCCAAGGAGTCGTAGCCGGTGATCCTTCCGCTGCTGTCGCAACTGATCCCAATGATGGCGGCCCCAGCGAAGCGCCTCCGGCAAGTTAGTGAGTTTGCTTTACTTCTTTCTAGCTTTTAACTGAATTCTTAGAACAGGCCAGACATTTTTGCCTGGCCTGTTCTTGCACAGTTCAATCTGGCAATTTGCATATAGTAGTAATGGAATCGGTTAAGTACCCCGTTGTATTTGGCTGACTTTTAAGTTCGATGCGAGGCAACACTCGTTCGTTATTTAACCAGGGGTAAATAAACTTGTCAGCTTTATTGACAGGTTTTCAGCGATTTTGTATGCAAATGATATGGGAGGAACACGGAATAAGTGAGAAAAACTTTGATTTACTACAAAATCTATAGCCATTCGTCTTTAAGACTCTGCCAAGATTGCCGATTATTAATTAAGAAAGATGAGCACATTTAATTCTGGAGGAAAAGCTAACGCAGGACCGTCATTGGACGTCTCTGGCTTTGTAACGGGATCAATTATTAGGTATCTTCGCTCTTTGGGCGGTGAAACGCTTCTCAATTCTTTTTTCACAAAGGTAGGAGTAGGCAAAGCCGCGGCGAGTTCATTGGAGTCTTCTACGAGTTGGGTTTCAGCCGATGAGGCTTTTGCTCTATTTGATGTTGCGGCGAAGGTTTCGGGTGTAAATGATATTGCTCTTCAGGTGGGGATGAGCCATCTCAAGCTTCACGAGCCAACCGGAATGGCGGATTTGATGGTCTCGTTAGGGTCGGTGAGAGAAGTATTTAGAAATCTTGCCAGTTTGATGGCAAAGTACTCGACGATAAATGACACGCATATTTTAGAAGTAGGTGATGCACATGCCGTTATAAGAGTAAGAGGACGGGAGGGGTATCACCGTGATCTTTATTGCTGCCATTTTCTGCAAGGCGTCATGTCTCAGGTCCCTGTTCTTTTTGGACTAGTTCCGGCAATGATTAGTGAAACGGAGTGCCAGGCACGCGGAGGAGGTTCTTGCCTTTACAGTATCGCTTGGCAAGAGCAACAGTGGTCAACTTTTGTCGACGAGAGTGCCTCTTTATTTTCAATGGCATGGGAGGAAGACAAAGTAGCTGAAGTCGACGCATCACTTGTACTTGATCCCACGACTGAACTTGCCCAATTAAGAGAACAAATTGCATCCCTGTCAGAAAGACTTGAGTCGGCATATAGCACTGCGGGCGAGCTGCTGGGAGCCGATGATATCGACACCATCTTGAGAAAGATTATTCAAAGAGCTGGTCATGCGGTGAACGCACCAAAATATCTTTTGACTGTTAGAGCCTTTAAAGGCGAAGAACCTCAGCTCCACGAACATGGCTTCTTGTTAAATGAGGCGGCCTCACTTGCCAATGAACTTTGGTCCGGAAATCGGGATGAAAAAGATGGGTCTAGGCTTATTGTCGACGTATCTTCTGCACAACAACACTATGGCTGGCTGGTATCAGTGCTTCCGGAGCGGATGAAATTCCTCGAGCATGACAGAAGAACCATGACAGTTTATGCCGGTTATGCCGCAACAGCTCTTGACGTGGCTACATCTTTGATCACTGCAAGGAGGCGAGACGCCACAGCGAGAGCACTTTTGGAATTTGGTAATGCCTTATCCGAGACAAAGAGCAGTCAAGAAGTGTCTCAGCGACTGGCTGAAACGGTCCCGGCAGTTATCGGAGCGGTTGGAGCGGTCGTGATGCTCTACGATCCTGAAAAAGATGAACTGATAGAGGCCGCAAGGTCTGTTCCTGCTAAATCAGAGTTAAACTTGCCGATTGACAAGGTGAGGATCCCGCCAACTTTGATACCTGATTTTGAGGTGCTTTCCGAGCAAGGCGAACCTATCCAAATGGCAGTTGACAACCCAGACCCTAGGCATGCTTCACTATTGGAGCCCTGGCATGTTGCTTCTGCTCTTATCGCACCTCTCAAATCCGGTGATACTTTTATCGGGACCATTCACGCAGGTTTTGCCGCAGCACAAAAAACTCCTGCCAAGTTCAGCGCCGATTTGCGCGAGAGATTTATGGGTTTGGCAAACCAAGCTGTGATTGCTTTCGAGAACGCAAGGCTTCTGGAACAGATATCACACATGGCATGGCATGATGCTTTAACCGGACTCCCAAATAGACGCTTGTTTGAAGATAGAGTTCGCCAAGAACTTTCCAGGGCCGCGAGGACAGGCGAATCGCTTACGGTTTTCTATGTGGACTTAGACCGGTTCAAGCAGGTAAACGACACGCTGGGTCATTCTGCCGGTGATGACTTGATCTGCCAAGTTGCAAATAGATTGGCCGACTCAGTGCGCGGTCAAGACACAGTTGCCAGGTTGGGAGGAGACGAATTTGCGGTTTTGCTTCCTGGATTAAGCGATGCCGACGTGACGCACCGATTAGCATCTAGGATATTAGCTGCACTTAATGAGCCCTTTAACTTGCAAGGAGAGATGGTGCAGTCCTCGGGGTCAATTGGAGTTGCCTGTACTTCCGGACGATTGGACCTTAGATACGAAGACTTTATCCATGAAGCCGATGTGGCAATGTATAAAGCAAAGACACTGGGCAGGAATACCTTTGAAACATACAGTGAGGAAGACCTGGTAGCCAGCAGCCATGAAGAGACCTTGGCTGACGATCTCTCAAAAGCTGCAGACGAAGGAGAGCTTGAAATTCTTTACCAGGCACAAATTGACCTTCACTCCATGAAAGTAGTGGGAGTCGAATCTCTTTTGCGATGGAATCACCCCAGGCTTGGAAGGCTTCTACCTGATGCATTCATTGACGCTGCAGAAAAATATGGCGGAATGCTGCAAGTGGATGCGTGGGTTCTAAACCAGGCCTGTCGCCAAGCGGTTGCTTGGGATGGCTTGGGTCTTCCTCCTCTTAGAGTCGGCGTCAACTTGTCAATGGGAGACCTAACCAAGCCGGAAATCGTTGGAATTGTCAAGAAATCACTGGATGATACTGGACTGGATCCTGCCAGGTTGGAACTAGAGCTTTCAAAAATAGTTGCAAGCCAGCAAAATCAACAACTTAAGTCAAACTTAGAAAATCTCAAGCGCTTGGGAGTACGAATAGCAATTGACGATGTAGGGCGAAATGGCTCGGGTGTTCCCGATTTGACTTCATTGGACATCGACACTTTAAAGATAGACCGCCACATGATACACACGCTAAGTGAAACTTTAACAACTGATGCCACCGCCTCGCAGATAAGGGAAAAAGACGATCTTGACGAAGAACATTTAATTGCGCTGATGGCAATAACGGAACTTGCAAGAGAAATTGGAGCAGATCTGGTAGGCGAAGGAGTTGAAACTTCCTACCAAAGAGATCGACTTCTCGCTGCTGGCTGCTCAGTCTTGCAGGGTTATTTCTTTTCGCCGCCCGTAAGAGCGCGAGACATAGTGATAATGGTGCAAGCTGCAAAAATTTCACCGCCTCAGCTTGAGGATAATTCCAGAAGTGAAATATTAACTCCTAATTTAGGGTAGTCTAAGTACTGCATT
>JAJYDO010000002.1:30253-85488 GCA_021777355.1 Actinomycetes bacterium
TACTGCATTCGGGGAGTAGCGCAGCTTGGCAGCGCGCCTGCTTTGGGAGCAGGAGGCCGCGGGTTCAAATCCCGCCTCCCCGACTCTTATTATTCAAGCAATTTGTGGCACGGTGCTACATAGAGAAATAATATTTTCAAACACTCGATCCGGAGCTTCAAATGGCAACATGTGCCCGAGATCCGGAAGAATCTGCAGTTGGGCTCCCGGGATATGGGATGCAATTTCCTTAGCGCATCTTGGAGGTGTCAGGGTATCTCTGGAGCCAACCATCACAATTGTCGGCACTTCTATTTTGCTCAATTCATCAGTTATATCCAGATAAGACAAGTTTTGCGCAAGTTCTGATCTTGCCTTAGCATCACAACTTAAAAACATATCTCTAACCGCCAATAGATGCGTCATGTGGGCCTGCCTGCCAACGGAAAGCCTTGTGAACCAAGCCGCGAACGAATCATTTTCAAGGGCAGATTCAAGAAATTTAGATCCCACCAATGAAGCAGCCGCCCTATAAAAGAAATCTGACCCGACAGCTGCAGAAGATGCCGTAGCTACAAGCAACAAACCAACTACCCGCTCGCTTGCTTGACTTTGATTGACCATGAAAGTCTGTGCAGTCATTCCTCCCATCGAGTGACCAACAAGTACAACTTCTTGGTCTTTTAGTGTAGCAATAATTTCTTCCATATCGCGTGCCAACTGATCGACATCCAACTTATTTCTTCCAATAGTAGATCCGCCGTGTCCCTGATGGTCATAAATTACTACCCCCTGGCCTTTGTCGACCAGTTTTCTTACAACCGGAGCCCAAACGCCTTGAGTCTCAGTCCAGCCATGGGACATTAAAACCGTAGGGCCTCTGCCTTCAAAAATCGTCATTAAAACTTTGGCGCTATTTGACAGTGTCAAAATTTCTCTTTTTCCCTTTGGAAGTCCCAACGGGTCTCCATCAACGGAGTCTTCTCCCACTACCCAACGCTTCTCAGCAGTTCCTGCGGCTACTGCGGCGGCAATGCCCGTTAAGGTTGCGACCCCGACGGCCTTCTTCAGCCAAGGATGTTTTCTTTCAGGGCCCATTCATTCACCTCAATTAATCCGAGAAAATAAGATTCGAACCCATTTTCTCGTACTTTCACTTACTAAATCAATTCTAAAGTAACGTTTTCTAGATGGAAACAGATCTTAATCAGGAATCGAGTCAGGTGGACGCTGTGGTAAATCTATGTAAAAGGCGTGGATTTATCTTTCCTTCCGGGGAAATCTACGGTGGATTTAGGTCGACTTATGACTATGGACCACTTGGCGTATTAATGCTGAGAAATGTCAAAGATGCCTGGTGGCGCTCCATGGTGCAGCTCCGAAGTGACGTATTAGGTCTAGATGCAGCAATTTTGTCGTCTCCCAAGATTTGGGAGGCATCGGGGCATCTCTCTAATTTCACCGATCCTTTGGTGGATTGCAAGAAATGCCACGAAAGATGGCGTCAAGACCAGATCGGCACGACCTGTCCTAATTGCGGTTCTGGGCAACTGACAGAGGCTAGGGCATTTAATTTGATGTTTAAAACCCATGTTGGACCTCTTGAAGACGATGCTACGGTAGCTTATCTTCGCCCGGAAACTGCCCAGGGAATGTTTGTCAACTTTCTCAATGTCCTAAATACCTCCAGGAAAAAACCGCCATTTGGGATAGCTCAAATAGGAAAGTCCTTTCGAAATGAGATTACGCCGGGCAACTTTGTATTTCGAACCCGTGAGTTCGAGCAGATGGAGATGGAATACTTCGTGCCCCCGGAGGACTCAGATAGTTGGTTTCAATACTGGCTGGAAGAGAGATTCAACTGGTACTTGGACCTTGGAATTGAAAAATCCAAGCTCCGAATAAGGCATCATGACAAGGAAGAACTTTCACATTATTCAAGAGGAACAGCCGATGTGGAATTTCTTTTCCCGTGGGGCTGGGGCGAACTGGAGGGAATTGCCAACAGAGGCGACTACGACTTGGGCGCCCACACAAAGGCGAGCGGAGAGAAGCTTGAGTACTATGACCAAGGTCAAAATACGAGATACTTCCCCCATGTGATAGAACCTGCTGCCGGGGCCACAAGAGCAATGATGGCTTTTCTTCTTGCTTCATACACGCAAGACGAGATTGAAGGCGAAACCAGGACATTATTAAAACTTCATCCTCGATTAGCCCCTTATAAGATTGCAGTTCTTCCTCTCTCCAAGAAACCCGAACTCGCCGAGCTTTCTATAGAGGTGCTGCGCCCGTTGCAGAATCTCTGGATGTGCGATTACGACGAGACTCAGTCAATTGGCAAACGATACAGGCGCCAAGACGAAATCGGAACTCCATATTGCGTCACCGTAGATTTTCAGAGCCTGGAAGACGGTGCGGTAACTGTCAGGGAGAGAGACACCACTTCCCAAGAAAGAGTCAAAATTGTGGAATTGACCTCTTTTTTGCAATCAAAATTAAGCTAATTTGACTTTCAATTAACGTATCTACCTGGTTTTCAGCGCTTATTTTGTTCAAGAACACCTAAAAATCCAACTAGGCTATTTGGTAACAGGGATAAGTACTAATCAGGAGTTTTGAATGCCTTTAATCTATTCGTTTGACCACAAACATCGCCGTCCGCCAATGGAAATGAAGGACCTTTTGGGTGGGAAAGGCGCGAATTTGGCTGAAATGACGTCAGTTCTAGGACTTCCTGTGCCGCCTGGGTTTACGATTACAACCGACTCGTGTCGTGAGTACATGAATGACGGATGGCCCGTGGGTCTGGACGAAGAACTTCTGGCTCAAAAAAGGAAGCTAGAAAAGGCCATGGGGAAAAAAATTGGAGATGCCAACGACCCGCTATTGGTCAGCGTTCGCTCAGGTGCCAAATTTTCTATGCCCGGAATGATGGACACAGTTTTGAACCTTGGGTTAAACGATCTTTCAGTGGGAGGACTGTCAAAACAAACCGGCGATGAGAGATTTGCCTATGACTCATATCGGAGATTCATCTCAATGTATGGAAGAATAGTTCTCGATATTCCCGGAGAAGAGTTCGATTCATTATTTGATGCGGCTAAAGAGCTCGCAAATACTAAAAATGATTCTGAAGTTCCAGTCGAGTTGCTGAAGTACTTAATTGCTTCATATAAGAAAATTGTCGAAAACCACACAGGCAAAGCTTTCCCGCAAAGCCCCGATGCCCAGCTTCGCGGAGCAATTGAGGCTGTCTTTAGGTCTTGGAACGGAGCTCGTGCCATCGCCTATAGAGTCAGGGAAAAAATCCCCCATGATTTAGGAACGGCGGTCAATGTCCAGTCAATGGTTTTTGGCAACCGGGATAACAATTCCGGAACCGGAGTGGGTTTCACGAGAGATCCAGCCACCGGGGATTCAGGCGTTTACGGGGACTTTTTAGTCAACGCCCAAGGAGAAGATGTGGTAGCAGGCATCAGAAATACCGAACCGCTCTCGGCACTGAAGAAGAAGTTTCCAGAAATCTATGAACAGCTAATGGACATTTTTCATCGGCTGGAAAGTCATTACAGGGATATGTGCGACACCGAGTTCACTATTGAGCAAGGCAAGCTTTGGATGCTCCAAACCAGAGTAGGAAAGCGCACCGGAATTGCTGCCCTGAGAATGGCAGTCGAGATGACAAAAGACAAGCACATAAAGTTAAGCCAAAGTGAGGCGCTATTGAGGATCACGGCTGAGCACCTTGAACAGGTTCTCCACCCACAATTTGCAACTTCCAAGGTCAAAGTAATCGCAAAAGGCCTAGGCGCATCTCCGGGGGCTGCGGTTGGAAGAGCATATTTCACTGCCGATTCAGCTGCAGAGGCTGCCTCGCGAGGCGAGAAGGTAATACTGATTAGATCCGAGACATCCCCGGAGGACGTCCACGGGATGCTCGCTTCAGAAGGCATACTTACTGCCCGGGGTGGTCTTGTCAGCCACGCCGCCGTTGTGGCACGCGGTTGGGGCAAACCCGCAGTTGTTGGCGCCGAAGCTGTCAAGATTACCCAGAACGGCGCTCAGATTGCCTCCTACCCCATTTCTCAGGGAGATGAAATTTCAATAGACGGCACAACGGGCTCAATAGTGCTGGGCGCCGTCGAACTAATCCAGGCGCAAGCTTCTCCTGAAATGACAACAATTCTCTCGTGGGCTGACAAAATAAGGGGAGACAAAGTCCAAATTAGGGCTAATGCAGATACCGGCGAGGATGCAAAAACTGCAAGAGCACTAGGCGCCCAAGGAATCGGCCTGTGCAGAACGGAACACATGTTCCTAGGTGAAGACCGTCTCCCCGTAGTGAGGAGGATGATTTTGGCCGAAACCGAGGCTGAGGAATTAGATGCTCTTGATGAGCTTAGAAAGGTGCAGCGTGAGGACTTCATCTCGATCCTCGAAGCCATGGACGGCCTTCCGGTCACGGTCCGGTTGCTGGACCCTCCGCTCCATGAGTTCCTTCCCGATGTCACCGAGTTAACTGTCAAAGCAGCAACCGTCGGATTAAGTAAAGAAGAGCAAAAACTCTACAATGCAGCACAGGCTTGGAAGGAGTTTAATCCGATGCTCGGCACCAGAGGAGTGCGATTGGGCGTGGTCAAACCGGGTCTATACGCCATGCAAGTTAAAGCATTAATGGAAGCTGCAATTGAGCGGCAACTCATGGGTGGTTCGCCGATAATAGAGATAATGATTCCACTTACCGTGACTAAAGAGGAGTTGGCTCTGGCTAGGTCTTGGGTCGAGAAGTCATTGGCGGAATCTAAGGAAATACAGAAGAAACTTGCCTCCAAGCCCAAAAAAGGAACGGCACAAAAAGGAGCTTCCAAACCAATTAATGTGACTATCGGAACCATGATTGAGACTCCGCGAGCAGCTCTTCGAGCGGAAGAGATTGCAGAAGTTGCCGACTTTTTCTCGTTTGGAACTAACGACTTGACTCAGATGACCTTTGGATTTTCCAGAGATGATGTCGAAGGCCGAATGATGAAGGCATACCTGGAGCTGGGCCTTTTAAAGCACAATCCATTTGAAATTATAGACGTCGACGGAGTTGGAGAGTTGGTAAGAGAGGGAATAGAAAGAGGCAGAAAGACAAAACCTCAGCTTAAAACAGGTGTATGCGGGGAACATGGTGGAGATAGCGAATCCATTCACTTTTTCATCAAGGCCGGTGTTGACTATGTGAGCTGCTCCCCCTTTAGGGTTCCTGTAGCCAGGCTGGCAGCCGCCACGGCGCTTATTTCTCAAGGAAAATAGCACCTCGAGATTTTTAACTTGCTAACTTTCATTTAGTGGGACTTTTTAAGCTTCGTGAGAGCATCTTGTGTCAATAGCAGACGGTGAAGCCACCAGGGTTCGCGGCGCTACGGACATTGTCGCTTTGATTGGAGAGCATACGCCTCTAAAGCGTGTCGGTAATCGATATGTAGGAAGATGTCCATTTCATAATGAAAAAACAGCTTCATTTTCGGTAAATCCTGTTGAAGGGCTTTACTACTGCTTTGGATGCCATGTAAGCGGTGACGCAATCACTTTTATACGGGCGATAGAAGGTCTGGACTTTCCTGAGGCTCTTGAACGATTGGCTTCGAAGGCCGGATTAACACTGCTTAGAAGCGATGACTCTCAGGCTTCCAGCCAATCCAGAAAAAAAAGACAGAAACTTGTAGAGGCTATGGAAGAGTCTAAAAAGTGGTATCACCAAAAACTTCTAACTAGCCAAGAGGCCGGCAAAGCCAGGGATTATCTCCGAAAAAGAGGATTTGACGGAGCGACCGTAAGGTTTTTCGAACTTGGATGGGCGCCGGATTCATGGGACGAATTGGTTCGATCCCTTAAGCTCACAGAGAGCGATGCACTTGCAACGGGACTTGGCTTCAAGAATTCCAGAGGCAAACTGCAGGATACTTTCAGAAATAGGATACTTTTTCCGATTTGTGACTCCTCAGGAAACACCGTGGCCTTCGGAGGACGAATATTGCCCCAAGACCAATCCAAAGAGAATGGTCACTACGTCGAACCTAAGTATAAGAACTCGAAAGAAACTGATCTTTATTCCAAACGGCGCACACTATATAACCTGCACAATGCCAAACGTTCTATCGTCCAAAGCGGATTCGCAGTGATTTGTGAAGGCTACACAGACGTTATTGCATTTCATCGATCCGGTATTACTCAAGCGGTGGCTACATGCGGAACGGCCTTTTCAGAAGAACACGTACAGGGACTTTCAACATTTACAAGAAAGCTAATACTTGCCTTTGATGCCGACAAAGCGGGACAGTCAGCAGCTGCGAGTGTCTACGCCTGGGAAAAGAGATACGAGCTTGATATCTACGTTGCCACTCTTAGAGAAGGGATGGACCCGGCCGAGTTAGGCTTATCCGACCCGGAAGCCCTTGTCGAATCCGTGAATCAAGCTAAACCCTACCTGGAATTCAGAGTTGACAGGATTCTGGAAAATCTTCAAGGGGCCACTCCCGAGGCAAAATCAAAGGCCGCCAGAGCCGCTCTTGAAGTGATAGCGGACCACCCGGACAATTTCGTAAGAGACCAGTACTTGATAAAAGTAGCTGACAGATGTGCTATATCACCGGACCTTCTCAGGAAAGAGTTGCCACGGGCAGGATCACGAATGGAGCCAAAAAAGTCAGCCCAGATAGGTGGAGTCCCAACAAACCACGAAATTGGAAACTCCGGTTCAAAAGAGCCAAAATCGCTCCAAAAAATAGATTTATCGGCTTCAATTGCCAATCATGAGAGAGAAGCTTTAAGACTTGCCATACAGAGACCCGCAGATATTGCCGATTACTTAGATGTGATTTTGTTCGCAGATCCTACTTATGCCAGAATCTACAGGGTTTTAGAGGAGTCCACCAGTTTAGATGAGGCGATGGATTCCCTGGGCCCGGAAAATGCGGGAGTAATAGTACAACTGTCAGTAGAAGAATCCGACGCAGAACCCTTAGACGTATCGTGTAGGCTCATTGAAGCAGCCGCCAAGCGAAGATTAAAGGCAATGGAGCAGCAAGTGAGAAATTCACCTGCAGCCGATATTGACGAGATTCTCGCAGAAACATCTGCCCTGCGTATTGCTATTGAATCTCTCAGAGATCCGTATTTTTCTGAAAGAGGTGCCCTTGAATTGCTAGCGTTTCTAATACAACCTGACGAGCAAGGAAATAATTGGACTCCGTGAACAAACTAATTCCGCAAGGTGTACCTGAACAAGAGTTCAGCCAACTGCTTGAACGCGGAAAATCAGAGGGTGTAATTACTCATGACGACCTTCTTAAAGTTCTAGAACCAGTTGAATTAACTCATGAGTTAATAGAGGCCGTGGTTGAAACCGTTGAATCAAGCGGAATTGAGCTCAAAGACGCAATAGTCGACGTTGGCCATGAGAGCCCAGCAGATCAAGATGCTGAAGATTTGTTAAGAGCTTTTAGGCGGCAACTTGCCAGGCGAGGGCGGCTTGCTCTGACCGGAGAGCGAAGTGCAGAAACAGAACTTGACCCCGTTAGAACTTATCTAAAAGAAATTGGCAAAATTCCTCTGCTCACAAGCGAACTAGAAATTCTTTTGGCAAAGAAAATTGAGGAAGGTGTATTTGCCGCAAGAAAACTTGATGAACTTCCCGAGCAAAAAACAGGCCGAAGATCCAGGCAGAGAACAGAGCTTCAAAGGGCAATTGCAGATGGCCTTGAAGCCAAGGACATCTTAATTGTTGCCAATCTCCGCTTAGTCGTATCAATTGCAAAACACTATCGTCCAAAGGGATTGGCATTATTAGATTTAATCCAAGAAGGAAACATTGGCTTGATGCGTGCCGCGGAGAAATTCGATTACACGAGAGGATTCAAGTTCTCAACTTACGCCACGTGGTGGATCCGCCAGGCAATTACCAGATCGATTGCCGATCAGGGCCGAACAATCAGAATTCCTATACACATGGTCGAAACCATCAACAAGGTCACGCGTGCCCAACGCCAGTTGCTCCAAGAACTCGGAAGGGAGCCTACTCTTCAAGAGATAGCCGTGTTAGTTGACATGACAACCCGCAGAGTCCAAGAGCTTCAGCACATGGATATCTCGACAGTTTCACTTGAACAGCCGATGGGTGAAGAAAGCGATTTTAATCTCTCCGACATGATTGAAGACAGAACCGCTGTAGCACCATCAGATGCAGTTACAAGGATGATGCTCGCTAATGCGATAAGGGCCGTTCTTGACGAATTGCCTGAGCGGGAACGCGAGGTGGTAATGCTCCGCTTTGGTCTGGAAGACGGTGAAATGCATACGCTAGAAGACCTTGGCGAAAGACTCGGCGTAACAAGAGAACGCGTGCGCCAAATTGAATCTAAAACACTTGCCAAATTACGCCACCCTCATCACTCGACGCCGCTCCGAGAGTACTTCGACGAAGTCTAATAGTCACTTAAGTCAGGTTTGATTTTCAAGATAGCGATTGGCTGCTTTTCTTTAGATGCCCTAGTCCTTTTTGCCTTCAAGTATTGTCGAACAGTAAATTCTGAGGATGGCATTGGATGGATTCAAGATTTTAATTCCAAATTAGGATCAGCATAACTCTCCCTGTCAACTAAGAGAGTAGCCTCATTGGGCTACTTATTTAAAAAGGCTCGACAATGGTATGATATTTAGATAAGGAGGTTATAAGTGAGATCAATTTTTTCCAGGTTGAGCATGGATGACTCTCCATTCAAAAGCTTCAGATCATTTTTAACCGTAAAATTAATTATAACTTCATTACTAATTATCGTTCTGGCCGTTGTGGCCTTCGGATTTTCTAAGAATGCTGGGTCGGTTTCTGCAACAAAGCCACGAAGTAGCAGTACAAGTTTGGCGAATGCTGTGCAATTGCCTGTAGGTGGTGGGCCTATTTCTGATCAGGTTGCCTGGCTTTGCCAACATGCTTCGCAAGATGTACTTGCCCACAAATCAGACGGATTTCTTAATTGGGTCAACCAGCTTTGCACAACAAAGAGTACTTCCTACTTGGTCAAAATGGCAGCTGCACCTCCGGGAGGCTCGGGGGGAATCGGTGCTTTAATGTGTGTTTATAACGAGGAAGTCGGAGCAAGTCCAAATGCTACTCCAAGTCAAAAGTCGTTGGCATACCTATGCCAGCATCCGTGGAAAGAAACCCCAGTCCTCGGAATTGATAACAACCCGGGTCAGCCGCCTTATTCATTCCATATATATGCCAAGAACAACTGGGTTGGAATTGTAAATGGCTCCACAGTAACCGTTTGGGCCGGCATTGAGCCTCAGTCATCTGATTCTAGCTGGCCAGGTTCTTCTACAACCGGTGAAGTAGATTTATATATAGGAAGTTCGAATCAACTTGAGAGTGTAACGGTTCCAAATAGCGGTTCTCTAACTATTATTAGCGGTTCCTCTGACACTCTGGAACTGTTAGGTTCAAATGGCAGCCATTATTTTTACAACGTCGCAACTAACTCAATTACGCCAGGATAATAACGTTGCATAAGGTAAATCTAAAAAGATCATTTCGACTTCGATGGATTCAGTCGATAGCTACCACTACCGTTATTGCGGCGCTTTTAGCAGGATGCAATTCAACAAAACTAGGTTCGCCCCCAAGTCCAAAGCAGCCGGGAAATTACTGGAAAGTTGTATTGGTGAGTCACACAACTGCGCTCGAAAGCATTGCTTGTCCTGACGCTCAGGATTGTATTGCCGGGGGGATGGCGTTAAGTTCGGCAGGTGGTTATGCTCAAGATCAGCTTGCCGCTTCAGGAGCGGTATTTTTAACTACTGATGCATGGAAGTCATCTACGATTGTGCCGGAGTCTCGAAAGATTACTGCCGTTGCCTGTCCTGCTGCCCAGCGCTGTATTGCAATTGAGGCAGGATCATCAAGTGTTCCTTGGTCGACGCTCATTTTTAGCAAATCAGGGGGCAAATGGATAAATGCAGCAACTTACTTGGCAGGACCCAGTGGAGCATTATCAATATCTTGTGTAAATGTAAATGTGTGTGCTTCAGTAGGAGAGATCCAATCACCTCTTTCTCAAGGTCAGTATTCTTACGGATTTAACGCGTTTTTAACGGACAATGGCGGAGTGCAGTGGGAATCAGTTCCAATTCCTCCAGAGATTCAACCGACAAGCATATCGTGCACAATTACCGGCTACTGCATGTCAGTCGGCAGGGTTGCTGGCGCCCCAAGTGACGCAGTAGCGATGGCCAGCAACGATAGCGGCAGAACGTGGACCACTTCGGGGCAAGAAACTCTTGTTAATACAGCACTGAGATCTGTAACTTGTGTAGCTATCCGCACCTGTATCGCAGTTGGAAGCGGAGGCAAACTTCAGGCAGTTTGGGCAACGTCAAACAATGGAGGTTCTTCATGGAAGATGTTTGCTGTCGATGGTTCGAAGTTTTCAAGCCTAGACAGTGTCTCTTGTTTGGGTAAAACATCTCAGTGTGTAGCAGAGGGCGACCTACCAGCGTCCGATGCCAAAGGGGGGCTAATGAATATTAATTTGTCGGATAATTCATGGAGTGAAATCGAGTTGCCAAATGGGACACCTGCACTTGATTCTCCCGAGTTCATGCTTACGCTTTCGATAGGGATCACTTGTGTGAGCCCATCGGCATGTTTTGGAGAGATGCCTGGGGGCGGACCAACCAAAATGGGGGTTCCTAGCTCCTGGTATATTTTGGCCGGAGGCAACTAGTTGCTAGAGTCAGGGCCGAATGCAAACAGGACTGATAACATTTCTTCAAATTTGTTAAGACTTGCTTCAACAAATCCGGATCTCAATTTGTGCAACAAATTTAGTTATTCTAATTCTCCTGCCCCAAGCCGCTTTTTTTGAAAATAACCGAGTTTTCAATGAATGCTTCCTACTTAGCGCTATTTAGCCAAAAAAGTTCCTGGTCTTACCATTTTTGAGCTTTAGACTACACTGACCTGCATTTTCTTCCTTGAAACTGCCATTTCAGTTGGTCTTTAAACCACCTAATTTGAAATTCACCATTTCTCCAAGCAAGGATCTGAATGCTTATTATCAAAAAATCAAAGTCAGGCAACATGTGCCGCCTATTCGCACTTAGAAGCAAAGAGTCCTTCAGCTTCTAACAACTTGTGGCTATGCCTGCACTTTGCCGTGTTTTGCGCGACCAAAAACCTCATTCTGGTAATGTGATAACTTGAAAAGCAATTCCGGGGTAGCTCAATTGGCAGAGCAAGCGGCTGTTAACCGCTAGGTTGAGAGTTCGAGTCTCTCCCCCGGAGCGCCAAATAAGGGCTCGTAGCTCAGCGGTCAGAGCAGGGGACTCATAATCCCTTGGTCGTGGGTTCGATCCCCACCGAGCCCACCAAAAAAGTCGCTTGAAATGGGGAACTTTCTACAAAATCATAGATTTAAGCAATGTTTGATAGTTCATTGCTCCACTAATCCCTAATGCGCATTTGATGCCGAAATGACATTAGCGCTACAGGAATATGTCTGGTATCACAAAAAGTCGGAAGTAACGTTTCTATTTTTCCTGATTAGGCTCAGTTAGCAAGTACTTGACCAAGTCGCTTGCACTATAGACTTCGCAACTTCCATCTGGATCTATTTTTTCACCTATTGTTTTTGCAATTCTTACCACGTCGTCTCCAATAGTGACTATTGGCGGCTCTACATAAGTCCCACCAGGCACTTCTCTAATCTGGCCAAACCCAGCAGTTGCCAATAGACCGTTGCATAGACACTTTCGACCAACGGTGTTCTCAATTGCCCCGCCTTTAGCCTCATAAAGTTGCTCTTCTTCGCTCGGACATCTCATCACGAGAACACCGCTGTCTGCCCTTGCCAAGACTCTTAAGTAGCCTAAGTCACACTTTCTTTGCCTCGAGTTCAAAATCTCGTCTTCAGACAAAGTGCCTTCCATATTTGCAACTTTGAAGGGATATCCGCTCGGAGATGCAACCGGATCGGTCATTACGGTGAGGTCGCCTTCGACTGCTTTCATGAAAAGCTTATGTCGCAGATTTGGCTCCATGCCCGATTCTTTGCAAAGAGCAAATGCTGTTCCGATTTGCACACCTTTGGCGCCCTGCTCTAATGACTCGGCAATTGCCTCAGGTGAAGCTCTTGTGCCGGCCAGCCAAAATGGGAGTCCCAGTTCTTTGATCTTTTTTAAGTCAGGATTGTCTCTGTCACCATAAATTGGTTGGCCTGCTTCGTCTAAGGAAAGCCGTCCTCTTGGCGGAGCATTGTGTCCTCCGGCACTTGGTGCTTCGACAATAAATCCATCAGGAATAGTCTCTTGATCTTTTGCCAAGTAAATTGCCAGCACGTGAGAGGAAACGATGGCAAGAAATGCCGGTATTTTCAGATTCTTTGGAGGAGCTGAGACAATTTTGCAGGGGTCAAAATTAACTCTGGCAAATTCAGCCTCGCTTCCCTCAACTGGGACCGAGTATGTTACGGGCTTTCCTCTTGAAAGCGAGCGGATTAGATCTGGGATTTTCGCAGGTATACCAGCTCCCATTGTCACAGCATCTACTCCTCCCAATATTGCGCCGTAAATTGAAGGAGCCGTTGGAATATGGATTTTTTCCAGATAATTTATTCCAACGGGACTGGGATTATCCTCTTTGGCTAACCACACTTCACCAAAATTGGCCAACACTGTCAGCTCAAGCAGCCACTTTGATGACTCAACTTTAAACATAGGCACGCTTTTGAACCGGGCTTTGGGAGATTTCCCGCCCTTTATATACCAACGGCCAAGCACGCGTTGAACCAACTCTTGATCAGGAAAATGAGAGTAGGCTCGAAGGAGATGTCCTCCCGGATCACCGAGACCGAGAGTTCTTGCGTGAACTACCTCAATGGCAGTTCCCGACACTACTCCTAAGCACTCTAGCTGACCGACGGCTCTTGCCAACTGCCACCTCGATATTCCAACTCCCATCCCGCCTTGGATTATTTTGGGCAGGTCCTCAGCCACGGCTTTAGATTGGAATTCACTTGAAAGTTCTGCGGTTAAGGTCATCCCTCAAACCTACCTACTGGTAGGTAGGTTAAGTAGGGTCTTTAGTCCCAATCGAAGAATTTAGAAGTCTTTGAGGACTCGTGGGACTTTTGCCCCTACCATCATTAGCCCAGCTAAAGGGATAATTAACAAATGTCCCGAAAAAGTGAACTTCGAGTAACACCTACTCTTAGTAATCACCAAATTGATACCGAAGACGTAGTGCGAAAAGCTTTTTACCCCAGGCCTGCAGGTTTGCTGCTTAGCGGTGGAGCCAGCCGCAGAATGGGTCGCAACAAAGCCCTATTAAAGATAAAGGGCACTACGTCCTCAAAGCTAGTAGCCAGGCAACTTTCAAAAGTTACGGGTCTACAAGTTGAAGTAGGTCCCGGATATTCAGGTCTTGATTCAATCGAAGAAGCAGGAAGTGGGAGCGGCCCGCTCAATGCAATAGCGAGGGGGTGGGAGTATTTGCAATCACTGGGATACCAAGGTCCGGTTGTAATCGTAGCTTGCGACTTGCCTTTAATAAATTATGAACTGTTAAATTATCTGGCTTCCCATGAAAGCAGTAGAAGTGTGGTCCCGCTACTTGCTGGGAAAACTCAACCTTTATGTGCCAGGTGGTCGAGCGAGGCTTTAGATGAAGCCGTTAGAAGGTTTGATGCCGGTGAGCGCTCGATTAGGTGGTTTCCCGAGGCCAACGGAGTGATTATTAATAACCGCGATTTAATTAATAAACTTGGAGGAGAAGTTGTGTTGAGCGACATAGACACTCCTCTGGATCTAGATATTTGTCTATTAAATGCCGAAAAAATATCCACATTAAGTAAAAGTCGAATTTCCGGCCCGTCTGGCTATGTAAAGGCTTTAGGCTAGAAGGTATAGCTATGACAGATTTCAAGTCACTCGACGAAGATTCCTGGATTGAGATTACTCAAGAGTCTCTCGATCAGATGGCTGTGTATGACTGGCTAAACATCCCCACAAGTGGAGCAGTCTTGATATTTAGCGGGAATGTGAGAAATCACACCGAAGGAAGAGAAGATGTAGAGTCTGTCTCCTACGAGGCGCATCTTGGTCAAGTAGGTCCGAGATTGCATGCCGTTGAGAAACACTGCAGAAAAAACTTTGTCGGGATCGACAGAATTGCGCTTCTCCATAGGCTTGGAACTTTGCAAATTGGGGAGTCGTCGGTAGTTGTCGGCATCAGTGCCGCCCACAGGGATGTTGCCTACCAGGCATCTAGGTGGTGTATCGACACAATTAAGCAATCTGTTCCAATCTGGAAATATGAACACTTCCTCGACGGAGGCGGATGGGGACCAAATGCGCACAAATTTGTTGATCTAGACAGTGATGATGGAGGCGCGTTCCCGTCATGATCTCCCTTGATGAAGCGCGCTCTGTCGTACTGGATGGCCACCTACCCCTCTCTGGCGAAACAGTTCCTCTTCTGGATTCACTTGGCTTGGTGCTTGCCAAAGACATTATTTCCAGTTACAACGTGCCCGCTTTTATCAATTCTGCGATGGACGGATATGCACTAAATTCAAGTGAAACTAAAGAACCCGGCACCCGGCTGCGAATAGCGGGTATTACTTATGCCGGAATGCCTCCTGGTGAAACTTTGAAGCCCGGAACATGCCAGAGAATCATGACTGGTGCCCCAATACCAAAAGGAAGCGATGCGGTTTGCATCCAAGAGTTGACTCACCAGGCATCTCCTGTCAGTGAAACCGTAGTTATAGAAACAGTTGTCAATAAAGGCGATAATGTCAGACAAATAGGCGAGGACATTTCCGAGGGCTCAGTTGTCTTCGAGAAAAATTCCAAGATTACCTCCACTCACATTGGCGTGCTGGCAAGCATCGGAATAAGCAAGGTGGAAGTCATCAGGAGACCCATAGTTGGAGTACTTTCAACGGGAGACGAGCTAAGCGAGATCGGAGACTGTTCTCGCGATGGGAAAATTTGGGATTCCAACAGATACTCATTGATAGCCGCCCTCAAAGAAATTGGCGCTGACCCAGTAGATCTGGGACTTATTAAAGACGACCTTCACGCTCTAAGAGAACATATTGCTGAAGCTGGCTTGAAGTGCGACTTGATTCTCACTTCAGGCGGGGCGAGCGTGGGCGATGCAGACTTTATGTCCGAGATAATTGCCGACCTTTGCGGATCTAGTGCCAAATGGATGAAAGTCATGATAAAGCCGGGTAAACCACTGGTGTATGGCAAACTTACCAATTCTTCGACCCCGATTTTGGGACTGCCCGGAAATCCAGTTGCCGCTTTGATAAGTTTTCGAATGTTTGCAAGACCATTGGTTAGAAAGCTGATGGGAGTAGAGCCGCAAATAATTCCAACGTGGACTGGGGTAGCAGAAGAAGACTTCCCCCGTCACGCCGATGGAAAACTGCATATAGATCGAGCAAGAGCAGCCTTTGACAGTCAAGGGGAGCTTAGAGTTTCCAGATCCGCCAAACAGGGTTCACACCAACTCTCGGAAATGGCATTTTCAAACGCTTTGATTTACTTAGAAGACGGAATCGGAATAAAGGCTGGCGACAGAGTTAAGATTGAATTACTCGATTGGGAGTCTATTAAATGATCATCAACTCATCGATTATCCGACTAAACGAGCCTAAAGTGAGGCATTCAAATAAGCCAGCGGCAGGTGAAATGCCAAATAGTGGCCCATTGATTGACAGGTGGGGTCGGATACATAGTGATCTAAGGATTTCAATAACCGACCGTTGTAATTTGAGGTGTGTCTACTGCATGCCAGAAGAAGGTGTCCCTACCCTTGCGCGCCAAGATGTGTTGAAGCTGGAAGAGATTGCTGAAATTGCTTCAATCTCTTTTGACCTAGGCGTAAAAAGCGTGAGAATAACAGGCGGTGAACCGCTTGTAAGAAAAGGCGTAGAGACGCTTATTTCCATGCTTAATGACGTTGGATTTGAAGATCTGTCAATGACCACAAATGGGATGTATTTAGAATCCATGGCAGAAAAACTTAAAAGCGCAGGTCTTAAAAGGGTAAATATAAGTATTGACTCTCTAGATGAGCAAAAATTTGCAAGCATCCGCCGTCGCGGCGATTTGGCAAAAGTTTTAAATGCAATCCGAGCCGCTAAAAGTGTCGGATTATCTCCCATCAAAGTCAACGTAGTCCTCATGAAAGGACAAAATGAGAACGAGATTTTAGACTTTGCCCGTTACGGTCGAGAAAATGGGGTTATTGTTCGCTTTATCGAGTTTATGCCACTTGACGCCTCCGGCCAGTGGAGCCAAGAAAAGATTGTGCCGGCTGACAGTGTTGTGGAAACTATTAATGAGTGCTGGCCCACAGTGCCGGTTTTTTCCGAGGGCCTTGCAAATAGTGCTCCGGCAAAGACATACAGGTATTTGGATGGAAAAGGAGAGTTTGGCGTAGTAGCTTCCATGACTGCTCCCTTTTGTGGAGATTGCAATCGTCTAAGGCTAACTTCCGACGGAGCATTTCGCAACTGCCTATTTTCTATTGAAGAAACCCATGTCCGTCAGCTCTTGTCTGCCCCCGATAGCAGGAAACAAGTCGAACGAGCCATAAGAGAGTGCGTATGGGGCAAGAAAATGGGGCATGGTACGGACGAGCCGGGCTTTGTCAGGCCCAACCGAACAATTTCTATGGTGGGCGGGTAGTTTGGCGGTATTAAGACTTTTTGGACCCGCCAGGACAATATGTAACTTAAAAGAAATACATATTGAAGCTTCTAGCGTTTTAGAAGTTCTAAGCAAGGCTGAATCTATGTTTGGCGATCAATTTAAAGACATATTAGGGGTTTCTGCAATTTGGCTTAATGGAGAACGGGCCGATTTGGATGCCGGTGTGAGCGACACGGACGAAGTAGCAGTGCTGCCTCCAGTCTCTGGAGGGTAGCTCTTTTTATTTCATGAGTTGCTTTCCTCGATAATTCAAAAACTTAATAGCACTCTGTGATTTAGAGCAGAGAACTTCAATTGGAGTAAAAACAATGAAAAATAAGCTGGTAGTAAACGCGACTGCACTTATGGTATCAACATACTTGCTAATAGTTTTGGGATCAACCGTTAGAGTGACTGATTCTGGCACAGGCTGTCCCGGGTGGCCTTTGTGCTACGGACAGATTGGCCCGGTTGATAGGCCTCATGCATTAATAGAGCAGTCACATCGTTATCTGGCAACCATCGTAACAGTGTTTGCCTTCACGACACTCTGGCAAGCTGCCAAATTCGGGAAAAAACACTTAGCATTTAAATTATCGGCGGCTTCTCTTGCCGTAGTTTTATTCCAAATCGTTCTCGGTGCCGTAACAGTATTTACAAAAAATGCTCCTTGGACTGTTGCTGCCCACCTCGTTACAGCCATGGTTTTTCTGGGCTTAGTAACTGCTACCTGGATCGTTTCAATTCACAAAGATGCAACCTTATATAAGTTGCCCTTGAGAATCAAGATATTCTCCAACCTTGCCCTGTTTTTCACATTCATCATGATGTTTTCGGGAAGCTTAATAGTAAACGGCGGAGCTGAAAAAGCCTGTGACTGGTGGCCGATTTGCCATAGCGGTCCGCCATTTCACCTGTTACTTCTCCATTACATTCATCGCTCGATAGGAGTCTTGACCGGTGCTTCCCTGATTGCAATGGCAATATCTACCTGGAAGCATTATGGATATTCAGATTGGTGGAATAAATATGCCCTTGGAGTATTTGCCGCCATTACGCTGGCAGCTTTAGCCGGGGCCCTCAGTGCAATCACGAAGGCAGAAGAGGCCCTGGCCGACACACATCTGGCACTTGCAAGTTTGACTTGGCTGATGGTAGTGGCTTTTTATACGCGATTAAATCTCTTAGTCCCTGATACATCAGAGCCGTAAAAGTCGCTTGTTGCCAAGTTATTTGCAGATCTCAATGTTCCGGGTGGACTCGGGCCAGTAATGTATTAACAAATGACGTTGTCAAGTTCGCTCAAAGAGAGTTTTCAAAATCCCGTTAGAGACAGTTTCGCCAGCTTCTCAATGAAAACTCCAAGCAAAAAAATTATTGCATTGTCAGCCGTTTTGGCATTTATTCTATTTGTGATCATCCGCTCCACCGGTGCCTACGGTGTAACTTACAATCGAGACTTCCCACAGACAACTAATCCGGCAGTAGCGGTAGCACAAGGCAAGCTCTCGTGCGCCTATGACGGCTCAATAGTAAATGATGCGAATCCGCTTTACCCGCTAATCTTGGCTTTGTCTCTTAGGGTTTTTGCCTCTTCTCGTGATATTTCACAGTTATTTGAAGTTGACTCTACGGTTTGTGCCAATCCAAATCCTCAAATCAGTCTTACAGACAATTTAGCGAGTCACATTGTCATTGATACTTCGTTAATTACCTGGCTGGTGGTTGCATTTGGACTTATATACGTATTACAAAAGAGCAGGAGGAAAGATTCTTGGTTTCTGGTTTATGCTCTTTTTGGCCTTTCATTAATGCCTTTTTTTTCCGCTTCACTCTCCATATTTCTACACCCCGAAGATGTGTTGGCCATCGGTCTCGTTTTAATTTCAACCGGGGCGATGTTGAGGGAAAAATGGATGCTTTCCGGTATTTTTGCAGGACTGGCACTTGACAGCAAACTAATTGCCGTTCCGTACATTCTGGTTCTGTTTATTCTTATCCCAGGCAAATCAAGAATAAGATTTGCAATGGCCGCGGTAGTTGTCTCGGCCCTTATTCTCTCCCCCTTCCTGATCACGCTTCCAAGCACTATCTTGGTCTTCTCCGGCCATTATGCATTGACCTTCCTTATTAGCGCGCCTTCCATTATGTGGTATCTAAAAGGAATCTTTGGTTCGCATACGGCCATTGCTTCAAGGGGGCTTCCGGTCGTATTGGCGGCAGTATTTTCAATTATATTCAAACTGAAATTGCCTAATGTCTTTAAAAATACCGAAGCAGTTGTAGTTCTGCTTTGCGCATGTGCGATCCTGAGAGTGTTTTTTGAAGTTGAGGTATTTGCCTATTACTTGATGCCTATTTCGATCACTTTTTTCCTAGTAGTACTTATTTACGGCAGAGGCTACATGCTATATCTGTTCTGGTCATTTGTGACGGCACTTATTTACAACGCCACAAACGGCGCATGGGGAGAACAGTTTATGACTAAATTTTTTCTCCTTGCCCAGCTAATTGCAATTATTCCGCCATTATTATTTGTTATTTCATTGGTATTTTTTCGTTGGAAAACGTGGGGAGCGTCTGCCGAATTAGATGATCGACAGCTGCAGGTGACCTAACTACATTAAATCTTCAAACAGCATTTTTTGTAGAGTTTTTGGCTTCCACACGGACAAGGATCATTGCGGCCCACTTTATTTTCGCTGGTAATTCTTGCCTCGGAAGCATTAATTTCTTCCATAATATATTTGAGGCTCCCTCTTGTTCTTGCCAATTCGACCATTCGTTTTAGATATGGCTCAACATGATCAAAGTATGCATAATATCCCTCGCATAGAATGTTTTGTGCAGCATTGTCTGAATTTTTGATTCGATGCTTTGGGCAGCCGCCGTTGCAGGCAAATAGATACTTGCATCCCCTGCATTGGTCTGATAGGTTTGCGGCTTTGCCGTTCCCAAAGCTAATTTGAAAATCACTCGTTAGCATTTCTTTCATAGAAGTGGCGCCAATGTTGCCTAGATGATACTTAGGCTCTACGTAGTGGTCGCAACTAAATACGCTTCCCTCGTGCTCAACGACTAAGGCATTTCCACATGTAGGCGAGTGAATGCATAGGCTGTTTCCGTTTCCGGAAAATGCCAGAAGTGACTCTACAAATGTTTGGATCTCAATCTTTTCAACATCACGACGGACCCATCTGTCGAAAATCTTATTTAGAAACGAGCCGTATGAAGGACCATCTACGCTTATCGGATCTACGGAATTGTCGTCTCGAATAATAACAACTGGGAGAAACTGGAGCCATCGTATACTCAAATCTAAGAAGTACTCATATATCTCCATGGGATGGCTAGAGCTTTTTGACGTAAGAGTGCATAAAATATCCGGATCGATCCCCTCTTCCCTCAGATAGTTAAGACCAGCAACTACTTTTCTGTGCGTCGACCTTCCTGCTTTATCTACACGTATTGTATCGTGTAGCCTAAAGCTGCCATCGATGCTCAACCCGACTTCAAATCTCTCTGCGGCTAGAAATTTAGCCCACTCCTTATTTAAGAGGGTTCCATTGGTCTGAAGAGAATTTATCACCCTCCAATTTTCAGGCACATGTTTGCGCTGCAATCTCACAACGTCTTCATAAAATGGTATCCCCATCAGCGTAGGCTCTCCCCCATGCCACACAAAATGTAATGTAGTTCCCGTATTGGATTCAACCATATTTACAATTAGGTTCTCTAGGACTGATTCTGTCATCTTAAAGTGTTCTCGATTAGAAAACAGACTTTTTTTATCCAAGTAGTAACAGTAGCGGCAATTTAAGTTACAGGTAGAACCAATCGGCTTAGCCATAACCAGGAGCGAGCCGCTTGAATCGGTCATATCTTACACATTTCTTTTTTTGAAAGTAATGTAGAGCGAGCACAAAGAAAGCCGATTATCTGGCAAGCTAAAGGGAAATTCAGAACAATCTCGCAAGGAACACGGCTCCATGCCAATCAGTCATCGAGAACATAAAGCATGCCGTTTGGATCTGATGCGGCAAGGACTCCGGTTAAATATCGCTTTCCACTTAGCTGGTCTGCTGCTTGGCCTTCCAGAGATGGAGCCAGAGAAGGTGCCCATGCAGAGATCATTGCTTCATCAATAAGTTCCCAAAGGGTGGTAATGGGCTCGCCGTTGTCCGGATCAGCCGGAGTCACATGCATATTTGGAAGTGCGATACCTGCAGCCTCATCAAGGTACCAACTTGGATGAGCTCCCAGCATTGCTAACGTCACAGGACTTCCTAAAAGAGTCAGAGCAGATCCAACTGAATTGTCGATATCGCGCCTCGCATCTGAAGAGAAAACCCCGTTGATGCCTACAATGGCAGATTGACCGGTAGTGTAGTTGCTTTTCTTTTTCCGCCCGCTTCCTACCCAGGTATCTAATGCGTCTTCCATGGAGCTAAATAGCCATTTAGGCGACATCATTTCCGCCAGTTCCTTGCCTTGCTGCCCACTTGGGGTGAAATAACAAGTACAACCACTTAACATTGCAGTTATCATTCCAACTAGTCCTTGCCAACTACAAGGCGAGTAAGTAATTGCCCAAGTCGATTCTTGTTCGCTCGAATAGAACGCTTGCATTGAAATAGCGCCCGCCAAAATAGAGCGGTGGCTATGCCAAGCTACACCTTTATCAAATGGCAATCCGATGACAGTATCGTTAAATGCTCTAGAAATTGGTGGTCCAACCTGGTCTTGATTAACTGGATCTTTTAAGGTACTTACATCGGTGGCATTAATGCCTATACTTGAAAGAATCTCGGCACCCATGCCATCGCAAACAAATTTGAGATTTCTTTCATTTAAAATTGACTTGATATCTCCATCACTCGGGATCAAGAGAACTTTTAAGGACGAAGCAATTGCCGCCAGAGTGAGAAGTGCTCCGTCGAGAGACGGACCAGCTACCACAGCCAGCATTTGGTCAGAAGAAGAAGCTAGAACATTTAAATTCTTAGCGACAGTTTCAATTTGTTCAGCTAGCTCGCCAGCATTTAATACTCGGGAGCCACTTCCTAATAAAGGTATTTCAGCTGAGTGCTTTAGCCATTTCTCAATAGCTGCCTCTTCAATAAAATATGGTGGAACCCCGAGAACTCTAGGAACCCCGTCAGGCCAGTACCAACTTGGCGTAGTAGCAATAGTTTTAGGCATCAGTGGCCTCCTGGAATTACTGTCGCGCTTGACATTGCCATAATAAGAGTTGCGCCTAAAGCTGTTGCTAATTCAGCTTTGAGCACTCTATTCATTCTTGAAATTGACTTGAGCCTCATCTCTTTCATTTTTTCCCGTCCGGCCTCTCCTTGGGTGGTCTCAGCTCTTATATGTGAACTTGGATGGAGGAAAACTCCCATAACAAGAACGAATCCTACCAGTGCCAACCATATCGTGGCGCCAACTATTCCTCTGACAAGTCCCGATAGCCCAACCTCAAATACGCCATTAGTGCCGACTAATACTCCATGGTGATCAATCAGGCCAAGAACTGCCCAAGATAGTGCAACCAAACCGAGTGAGGCAAGTGCCAGGTACTTATAAATGCGTCCCATCTTCAAACACAATATACCGGTTTGTCCAGGCGGCAACCCCTTTTGAAGCGGTCTCCAAACCCATGCCATCACCAAAGCACCGCCAAGATAAACTGACCAGCCCATTCCAAAAACGAACAACAGAATGACCTTCACTAAATCAGTCCGTTCCCATAAGCCATGGAGGCGCCTAATAACACGATGAATACTGCCACGCCCAAATCTATCCTGGTAATAATACTTACCCATCTTGCAGCTTTCCCTGCTCTCTCTAGATTCGCAGAGACGTTCGATCCGCCTCCTTTCCCGCTAGCTTTTTGGTTTAATCTCGGCCGCAAGACAAAAGTTATAATTAATCCGTTAACAACCAAGACGCACCAGAGAAATATCATCCCAAATAAAGTCCTGCCATAAGTTGTGGTAAAAAACTTGTCTCCACTCACATTGCTTTGATTTGAGGTTGAAAATAACAAAAGCATTCCACTAATGGGAAATAGGGCAAGGGAGCCCCAGACCAATGCTAAAAATCTATCGGCAGATTTCTGCCCCATTACCTGGGCTTGGGCCGGAGGAATAAATTTTTGCGCGGGACCTAGTACGAACTCCATTGCCACTGAACCGCCCAAATAGACAGCTACTGCCAGGAGATGTAGATATGATGCCAATACGCTAACCCAAGTGGATGTCATTTGTATCCTCCTTTTTATTGATTATTACTATTTTGTGCTGGGTCATTATGTCCTGGATGCCAAAGAGGAAAGTGGTTTAGAATACTGCCTGTCAACGCGTAGGGCTCACCGCTAATACCTTGATAGCGACGATAGAAATTAGGGTCGACGTGGTGGACTTGAACAGAAAGTTTTGCTCTCATCGGGGAGATGTACGCAGGAGCGCAGCCGTATTTTTTGACAATGTAATCTACAGTTGCAATAGCGGCCTCAACCGCCCAGTCGGCTACATAGCTTCTCGGATTTTGCTTAATGGACTCCATGGTTTCGGCTTCGTAAGGGCCTTGTAAGCCATTTTTCCAGGGTCCGGTAGCTGAAAATGGAGTGGCGCTGTTGTTACGCAGATCTGCAACATAGCGCACTGCCGCCTCAGCGTCTTTAAATCTAGGAGTTGGCACCGCAACGGCTTCTTTAACCCCTTCTAACCCAATACAAGTAGTGGTAGTTGATGGATTTAGAGTTCCTTCTCGACTAATAAAATTAAACCCAAGCCCTTTGGCAACTTCCGGATAGGCGCCGAGAACTAAATCGTCGGCATAGCTGCCTGTCATCCATGCGCCTAATCCAAGTGCCTCGCTGGCAAGCCTAATATTTTGAACAATTGCTCCGGCTTGGCCGGCATGGAGCATCAAAGCCAACTCGTCAAAAGCCGGGATTGGAAATCCAACTTCCAAAAATCCGGGTCTGATCCAATCTTGGCATCCGGCAGGCTCATTCGTATCGGGATCCATAAGGTAAAAACCAGACCACTCGTATGAAGTTAGAAGCTGGTTGAACCATTCCAAACCAACATCTCCCACGGGAAGCAGCCAAGTGCTTCCCGGCCGATTCAAGTTATATTGGCCAGGTCCTGTTGCGTTTACTATTTTTGTTCCCTCAGGCGAGGAAGGCCAAGATACATCGGGGCGTTTATCCGAGATTTTAATTAGGCTTTCCCGATACCACTTGATTATCTTTCCGTAATCTTGTGCATCTCTGATCTCTACCAGTGAGAGTCTTTCAGTCGAAGGTTTATAAATAGATACTCCGCTGTCATTTATTACAAACAAGTCAACGCTCAAATCATTTGAAGAAGAAGGAACGGTTCTCCCGGCCCAGGAAAGCAGACCGGACAGTCCTCCATTTACCGCAATATCAGCTAAGATCACGCCATTTGGTCCCAAAGCTGCCCAACAAAGCAAGGCTTCTTCCAGTTCAGTTAATGACACAGGCTCTGAGTGCGAGGCAAAACTTAAGGGACCTTCTTTTTGAGCTATTGCATGGCCGCTTGACCATTCAAATGACTCTTGCTCGCCTGTTTCTATCTGATAACCGAGTCCGACTCTACGAGTTCTCAGGGTTGACAAAAGCTGAAAAAGTGTTCCGGAATCTTCAAAAGCATGCTTAAGAAGCTGCTGCTCT
Source organism: Actinomycetes bacterium (assembly GCA_021777355.1). Lineage (GTDB taxonomy): Bacteria > Actinomycetota > Acidimicrobiia > Acidimicrobiales > JABEUL01 > JABEUL01. Next base: position 54,690 of record JAJYDO010000002.1, read on the forward strand.
TGTTCGCTCACTGGATAGTGCTCCCGAACCTCTTCTTTATAATCTTGGCCTTTTGATGTTACTTGTGGAAAATTCTCCCTGGTTTGCACAGGGCTTGTGGATTCAGCTTCTTTTTCTTTTTTTCCAAATTTCATGAAGACTCCTCTATCCCTTGGCTATCTGGAACTGGCATGATTCCCACTGATACGGATCGATCACTTGGGACGGGCTGCCAACCAAAAGGCAAATAACGCAGATGGCCGTATTTCCCGACCAGATGCAGCCACTTAACCATGCCGGGCTCGACCTCATTTGATCCGTTCCATCCCTCAAACATATGTGGCTCGAAACCATTGTAGATGATTAGTTGATTAGGTCTGACCCGAGGTGCCACTTTGACCATGGCTACGAAAGATCCGTGGTCGTTAAAGACTTTCACCTTTGTACCTTCACCAATATTTAATTCGAGAGCATCTTTAGCTCCCATGACCACAAGCGGTTGCCCGCGATGTGTTGAAAGCACAGCGCTATTTCCCATGCTCACGGCGTGTACAGTCCACCTAGAGTGTCCGCTGGTCAAAACAAAAGGGTAATCTCCGCCCATTTTTGGATTGTCTTTGTGTCGAGGAAGTGCTTCATCAGCATCCATGAACCAAGGGTGATCTATGTAAAACTGAGCTCTTTTGGTCAGTGTAGGGAAAGGAAGTTTCTTGTCGACGTGCCACTGGAAGGCAGTTAGAACCTTGTCCTTTTTTACATCGGTTGCCACCGAAAGACCAGGCGCAAATACTCCAAGTCCTGTGAATCGGATCGTACCCTTAGACCTAAGTGTTTCAACTGAAGTTCCAGGAGGAAGAGTGCCGGCATCTGAAGAATCTCTTATCCATTCATCAATCACCGACTCATCATTTGGGAATGCTCCGCCGATAGTGTAACTATCCCCAACCGTGTCGAGCCTTCTTGATTGCCTCCGGCCATCGGTGAATTCAACAATATCTCGCTCAACGGAACGCTCAGATATCTTATTTGCCAATGCCGAGAATATCTCCCACTCGGTCCTTGCCTCTCCTTTAGGTTCGACAGCCTTGTCGCTAAATGCCAAATGGAGAGTATGGGTAATTGGGTACTGGACATTCACCCTTTCATACTGCATGGCTGCAGGCAAGACAATGTCGGCATAAAGAGCAGTAGATGACATTCTTATGTCAACTGCCACAATCTTTTCAAGCTTTGGCCAAAGGGTTTCCAAAATTGCCCGCTTGCCTCCGCGAGCTCGCCTCATCGGATTGGTCCCAACCGTGAAAAACACTCTTGGCGCCATTCCTGCTGAGGGCCTGGCAACTCCACCCCACCATCCACGTCTTAGGGCATCTTCCATGTACGAGCTAAATGACTTCGTCATAGTTGGTTCCTGCCAGGCGGCATTGTTCCAAGACTCCTTGTAACCAACATGGTTATAGTTGAAAAAGACCGGAGGAGCCGAAGTGCCTGCACTCGTCGAAAGTGTCAGAAGCTGGTTCCCAAGCATCTCATCAGTAGCTTCAGGATCTCTTTGCCTGAGTTGTTCCATTGATGCGTCAATTCCATCCAAGAGACGCGCGGTTTCTTCAACACCTTGCTTAGTCTTCATTGAAAATAATAAGTACCCATCAAGTCCAGCTAGTGCTAGGCCCTGAATCCCGGTTCCTGGTTTTCCCCAGTTTCCGGTTAAGGCAAGTAGCAAACACATAGATCGTTCCATTAAGTCGCCGTGAAAATACTTCGGCGCATTAAAGCCTTCTATGATCTTTGTCTTATTTCCTGCAATTATTAAGGCTAGCTCTTTTATGGTTTCAGGCGATACTCCACAAATTGCACTGGCCAGATCAGGCGTGTAATCTAATAGTCTTTTCTCAATGAGATCGAGTACCGTAATTACTTCAATTTCACTGTTATCTGCCAAAGTAACTTTGAAAGGCCCGTGAAGTTCAGGATCTATTTCGCCAAGATCTAAAGTGCTCCTTGGCACTTCAATCACTCCTGCTGTCTTGTCCCAAAAATAGAAGTGCTCCTCTGATCCGCCTTTGACTAGATCGCGCTCACGAAGAAATCTTAAATTGTCACTTCTCACCAAAAGTGGCAAGTCTGTTTGTGATTTTACAAAATCTTGATCTTCTTTTCCTTCTTGTAGTAATACCTGACAAATCGATAGAGCAAGTGCTGCATCACTGCCGGGTTTCACCGGCACATACATGTCAGCGTTCACGCAGCTGGCGTTGTAGTCAGGAGCAATGGAGACGACCTTGGCGCCTCGGTAGCGGGCCTCTGAAATGTAGTGAAAGTATGGAATGGACGTGTATGCGGGATTGGCGTGCCACAAAAGAAGCACTTCGCTATGGAAGCTGTCATCTACAGTACTTGCGCAGGAGAATTTGCCAAAAGTTATGTGCTGTCCGATTGGAAGGTCATTGACAAGTCCCTGGGCGTCTAAGGTCACTGCACCAATAAGTGAAGCCAGCCTTAGAAAAGGAGACTGGGCCATGAGGCCGCCTTCTACGCTTTCTTCAAAGACTACGGATTCAGGTCCGTCCTCATCAATTGCATCAATTATGGAATCAGCAATTTCAACGAGTGCTTCGTCCCAAGTAATTTCTTCCCATTTGCCCGAGCCTCTCTCCCCGACTCGCCTGAGAGGCTTGGTGACCCGATCCTCCCCGTCGAGTTGAAGACTCCATGCGCTTCCTTTTTGACAGCCCAGTGGATTAAAATCAGGCACGCCAGATTCAATCTCGCCTATCGTCCCGCCTTGTTCTTCAAAGGCGACTTTGCCCTCTCGCGAATAGACGCGATATGAACAGGTTGCCAGACAGTTAAGGCAGTGAGTTCCCCAAGTTACTCGATCCCAACTCCACCTTTTCCGGTATTGGCTGGTAGTATCCACGGTAAAAGTTTTCCTTGTCTCATCCGCCTAATAGAGCTTTAATGTAGGCATAATCCGCTTTAATAAAATCGTCTAGTCTAGAAAGCGCCCAATCGTATGGCTTTATTGGATTCAATGGCGTTACTTTTGCGACAATGTCAGGAACCCAATTAATCAAGTGTCGCTCAAGAAAATCCCTCTGTGCTCTCCTGTAGGAACCCGCTAATCTTGGCGAAGGTGATGCCGCCTCTTTGAAGCAAAGGTACTGCAAGAAATCACACTCTGATGCCAAATGGTCGATGGGCCTTTCGGAAGACTCGCTCCCGCCAAGTCCAAAGTACTCATAGTCTCTTTTGACCTGTGCCAACAGGTTTTCCGGATCAGATGAATACTGGCTTGCAACGAGAAGATTTAGCCTCTCCCCACTGTTAAACAACCTATCGTACTCGCCAATATAGGCCTCTTTTGATGTCGCTTCATCAATAGTTGGGTGACCTGTGTCAAATTCAAATGGGAGCAAGGATGCAGCTTCGGTCATCTCTTTGTCCCAGTGGTCATTTACGGCTTTGTCAAAATGTGAATCCCCAGGCGGTGCAAAGAATGAACCGAGAACCATATATACGGCAGATCTGGCCGTAGTTTCATTTTCCTCGACCTCACTGGGTCCACTGTCGCTTGCTTTGATCTCTAATCCTGATAGTGAGAATGTAAACATTTCTCCTCCTTAAATCTTTTTCGGTTACTTCCTTATTCTCCGCGGAACTTATCTGCGAGTTGGTCCCAAGGTGACAGCTTGAGAGTCCGGACTTCGATCCAGAGAAGATGGGTCGGTAGTAAATGGACCAAACAGATCAAGCCATTTATAAACAATCAATGTCTCCAACAGTTCTGAAGTTCCGCCGCTTCTTACATTTGCCAATTCGCTCTTTAAGGTGTCAAGTGCTCCATGTACTCCTTCTCCAAAGAGAGACTCTAGATACTCAGGTGGAATCCTTGGTGTCTCTTCATCGATGCTCATGTCCTCATTCAGGCGATACGGCGAAAGCGGTGGGATGTAGTAGATATTTGGTTCGGTTCCAAACTCAGGATGTAGAGGCAAGGCCACTTTCCACTCATTTACCAATTTATAGATCGGAGAGTTTTTGTCATCTTTCAGGCCAACAAAAACAAGTCGACCGGGGCACTGCCTTGCACATGCCGGAGCTACGCCCACTTCAAGCCTTGGAAAGCAGAGAATACAGTGCTGTGCCACATCTCTTGCATAGTTAAAGTAGATTTTTTTATACGGACACGCTTCCATGCAAAATCTCGCACCCTGGCAAATTTCCTCGTCTCGAAGCACAGCTCCATCTTCACTTCGCTTATACATTGCTCCGGAGGGACATGCACTTACGCAAACCGGATTTGTGCAGTGGTTGCAGAGCCTGGGAAGGTAAAAGTAGTAAGAGTTGGGATACTCTCCTGCACCTTGGTCCTCATCCCAGTTCATTCCCCAACGGGTGGTGCCGTCTCCTTTGTCGGTTGGCTGCAAATGCACCTCACGGCCCTTGCCGCCATAGAAGACTTCATTGTAGTTAAAGTCCCATCCTCCGCCAAATTCAGCTCGCGTAGGCTGGTGTCCGGGCTGAAGGACGCCATTTTTGATGCCGCCTCCCATGTCTTCCCATCCCTTGGGTGTCCCAAGTCCAGGCTGAGTGTTAGTGGTCATCCACCACTGGTGCTCTTCGCCTTGCTCTCCCGTCCACAAAACTTTGCAGGCAATTGAACACGTCTGGCAACCCATGCATTTGTTTAGGTCAAACACCATGGCCACCTGACCATGCAGTTCACTTACGCTTTTCTCTTCAGTAGTTGTCATTTCAAATCTCCTCTTTAAAGCCCAATTCCGGCTAAGTCAATATCAATCCATTCGGTTGAAACAGCACCAAGACCAGCTCGTTCTTGATTCGCTCCATTCCAAATGGCAATGCCCATTTTCTTTGATCCCACTACAACATCCAGGTCCCCCGATATGACTACCTTCCATTTGCCATCTTCATAGGTGGCATTGCCTTGTAGCGAATCAGAGGGCGCTGTCCCATTTATTGTTTTTGCAGGATGAAATACTCCAGGCCCGGTTGCAATTAGGTCAAGCACCTTGGGCAGTTTGCTCTGCACCGGAAGGCGATTCTTCCACTGCCACATTCTCACTGGATTCTCACGACTGCCAATTGTCACCGGGGTTGAAGGACTTTCAGATGCCGGAAAAAATACTGCAGCAGCATCGGGGAATTCAGCATGCTTTTCAACATTTGAAGACCACTCAAGTCTGATATAGAACTTCTTGCCTTCACTTCCGAGAGTAACATCGGCCTCTTTGGTGGTTCCATAGTCTTTGTTAGCCCATGCTTCACGAATATAGTGATTTGGCTGCGAGTCGATTGGAGCAGGCGCAAGCGAAACTTTCGCTTTGGCACCGTTAGTCCAACTTGGGTCGTTAGGATCATTTCCAGACCCTTTTAATACCTCCATTTATAAAGTCCTCCTTTTTGAATTACTTATCTGTGATCTCATTGTTTTGTTGCCTTTGTGAAGTTGCAGGGCACGCCGCGGTCAGTTGGGATCGGCTGCCACTCTGCAAGCGAGTAGTTGATATGTCCATAGCCCCCTGCAAATGCAATCCATTTGACCATTCCGGCCTCAATCTCATTGGCACCCTTCCAGTCACGATATTGGTGTCCGTCCCATCCGTTGTACGAGATGATCTGGCCGGGCATGACTCCCGGGGAGACCTTGCAGCGTGCTTCAAAGGAAGTGATGTCATTGAAAATCGTTATGAAGTCGTCGTCTTTTACCCCTCTTTCGGCGGCATCTTCAACCGATATTTCAACTAAAGGCTCTCCTCGGTGGGTCTGCAGGATCACAGGATTAGCTTGGTTCATTGAGTGAATACTCCACCTGTTGTGTCCGGAGGTCATTCTTAGCGGGTGATCACCACCGGCCAGAGGATTCGGCTTGTGTACGGGCAGAGCTTCATTTGCTTCGAGCCACCACGGATGATCGATGTAAAACTGAGCACGCCTGGCATACGTCGGGAAAGGTGCTCCTTTTTCGAAGTGATCTCTAAAGGGAGAGTGAGTTTTATCTGGAAATATGGGAGAGGCTTGGGCTAGGGCAAATGGGCTTGATCCCCAACCTATAAATCTCTCAAATCCTACCTTTCTCATGTGCTTTATGTCCGCGTGTTCCGGAAGCGTTCCTCCATAAACGGAGTCACGGATAATTTCATCAGCGAATTTGTCTTCTTCTTCGAGGTATCCATTAATCGTGTAGCTATCCCACATGCCTTCAGGCGCGTACTTGGCTCCGTATTTATTTTCATATTCGATGATGCCTCGCTCCTTTGCCCGCTCGGCAAACTTCTTTAGGATTAACTGATAGATAAGCCATTCAGGTTTGGCCTCGCCGGCAGGTTCAGCATTTTTATCGGTAAAGGTCAGATTCATAGTGTGCGACGTTGGAATATGAAATCCAACCTTCTCATAGTGCTGAGCCGCAGGCAAGATAATGTCTGAATTAAGTCCCGTGAAGTTTAGACGGAAGTCTATCGAGACGATTGTGTCGAGCTGCTCCCACAGGTTTTCACCAAGTTGGGTAAATCCTCCTCTGGTTCTGCGCAACATATTTCCACCGCACTCTATGAGCATGTGGGGAGGCGCATCTGGCCTTGGTCCATCTAGACCTTTCCACCAACCTTTGTCGATTGCCTCTTGGAAGTATTCTTCGAATTTTCTTGGAAGAGAAGTGTCACCCCACTCATGCTTTTCCCATCTCTCTTTAAATCCTCCTTGCCAGTACCACCAAAATGCAGGGGGTGATCCTTGGAATCTTGGTGGCTCCCCGTCTAGTGGTCCAATTTGGGCCAGAAGCCTTGCGACTTCTCTGACCGCTAATTCGTCGGTGGTAAGGGAAGGGTCGCTCATTCTTAGAGCTGCTATAGCTGCCTCTTGGGCACCGAATAGTTGCTCGGCACCTTGAACACCCGGCTCGGTCTTGACCATCATGGAAAACATCCCGTCGGCCATTCCGATCATCCAAGACCTGATTCCGGTGCCTTGCTTGCCCCAGTTTCCAGTAACTGCTAGCAACAAGCACATTGCTCTTTCAATTAAGTCACCGTGATAGTACTTGCAGGAGTTCCAACCAAGCATGATGTCTACTTTTTTCTTGGCGGCCTTTCTTGCAATCATTCTCACTACATCTGGATTAATGCTTGTAATCTCTTCCTGAGACTCAGGAGTGTAATTTGCATTTAAATGCTCCTCTAACATTGCCATCACGGGAGTTACCTCTACCTTGGTGCCATCGTTAAGGGTCACTTCGTAAACGCCTGATAGAGCAACTTCACGCCCGTTTAACAAAAGATTTCCTCTGTCAGCTAGAACCAGACCTTCATTTGGATCCCAGTGGTAAAGCTGGTCCTCTCTGACTGTTGGACTCATCGGCTCTACGTCAATTTGACGCAAAAACCTCTTGGTGTCTTTTCTGACTAAACACGGCAAGTCGGTTTGTTCTCTAACAAAAGTCTTGTCGACTAGATCTTCTTCGATGATTACCTGCACCATAGCTAGACCAAAGGCCGCATCGGCTCCCGTCTTGACAGGAACATGATAATCAGAGTGCATATATGAAGGGTTCAAATCAGGTGAAATAGAAATTACTTCAGCACCATGGTACCTGGCTTCCAACATGAAGTGGTAAAAGGGAATCCTTGTAAAGGCCGGATTCATATGCCAAATTAAAATAAGTTCTGAGTGAAACCAGTCATCGGCGCTTGATACCGGATTCCACTTTCCAAATGTCTCGTGCAAGCCGATTGAAAAGTCATTAAATGAAGGGTGAAGATCGAGCATTCGACCGCCAATAGTGTTGAAGAACCGATCGGTTGGCATAACCGCGGCAACTTCTGGAGTGCCTTCTCTTACAATGGACTCCGGTCCGCCTTTTTCAATAGCATCGAGCATCCCGTCAGCTACAGCGGTAAGTGCTTCGTCCCAGGAAATTTCTTCCCACTCCCCGGATCCTCTCTCGCCTTTCCTGCGAAGCGGGTGCATTACTCTGTCGCCGTCATATAGTTGTTGTGACCAGCAAGCGCCCTTGTTGCATCCCATGGGGTTGAAATCGGGCACGCCTTCTTCTATCTCGTGGAATGTTGCAGAGGGTTCCTCTCTTAAAACTTTCCCGTCTCTCACGTAAACTCTATAAGGGCAGTTTCCCGGGTAGCAGTCAACGCAGTGAGTCCCCCACCCGACTTTCTCCCAACTCCATCTGGTCCTGTAACTGCCTTCAGTCGAATCTCCGTGTTTAAACTGAGAATCTCCTATGGCAGTCTCTCCTTTTGCGTCAGTTAACGAACTCACTGCACCTCCACTTTCTAAAAAATGAGGAGTGCGGCTACTCGCACTCCAAACTTCCCAAATAAATTTTTTGTACTGGGAGAACAGGTCTGAGCCGATAAAGCAGACGATGAGACATATTTGTTATCAATGTCCAATTTTGGACACATGCCTCTCACTGATTTAATATTGCTCAATTGTCATCCCGTCTAGTTAGTAATTGCTACTTAGAAATTTTCGTATGAATTTCACCAAATTCTTGTTACTACAAGTAACTAGCAGTATTACTCAGAGTAGGTGACTCCCACTAGGGTCTAAAGTCCCAATTGCCGTTACGCTATCTTTTAACAGGTATTTTTCTTCGCGTGTTACTGGTCTCGGCGAGACCTAAACTCTTGAAATACGATGAGTTGCCAAAATGCCTTGAATTTGACTCCACAAGAGCGACACGACATTTTCATCGGTTTTTTTTCCAAATTTGGACACGGTGAAGGCTATGGCTATGGGCAGGCCCTTATTGATTTCTTAAATTGGGAGATATCAAGCGGTCGAATTCCAGAAAGAACTGACCTCAAAAAGGGGTCCAACTGGTGGAAGGTGGTAAACGGGACTATGGCAATGGATCTCGCCGGTGCGTTAGCGGGCGAGACCACTGATTCAGAGGCTTCGCCTTGGGTACTTTGGTCAAAAGATACCGGATCCACAGATGATCAGAAGCAACTTTGGATTGCCCATAACTATTCAATTGAAAAGGGATGTCAAATAGCAGCTGGTTTCTTGGATCACGAGACGGAAGAAGAAAGACAGTTCATAAAAATTGTCTTGAAAATTCTCGACAAGAGCCAGGAAATGTCAGAACCCACCAACTCTTCCAAGCTTGGCGAAATCACATCTAAGGTTTATCCCAATAACTATCCCATCTCAGCGATTCAACTTAGCGAGTTGAAGTCAAACTTAACTTCGCTTACGAAGGACTCTCGCTAGCTATCGCATTAGCTATTTCAAGTGCCGCCTCAGGAGTTATCCCGGCTTTGGCAATCATCCAGCAAGTAAGGGGCGCCGCGCTCCTCTCGCTGGCATGGGCCGCGACCCCCGCTATGGAAAGAAGGGTGTCTATCTCTTGCTCGTTTGGCGGTTCAATTCCAACCTTTTCAGCAAATGCCTCGATCCAGCCTTCTTTGGTTTGTGCCATTTAAATACCTCCTAGGTATTCAATACTAGCCGCCAAAACCAATTGAGGCCATGGCCTGCGTTGCAAAGGAGACCGCGTCTTTATCAATAGTCACGTTTATGCATGCTGGCAAATTGGATTCAATTGCGCGCTCAATTGCCGGACGGAGGTCTTTCAACTCGGTAACTTTCTCTCCGTAGCCCCCTAGTGACCTGACAAGTTCATGATAGGCAACATCTCCAATTTCAACAGAAACTAACTCGTCGTATCCGAACATCAGGCCTTGTCCATGGTAGGACATTCCCCAAACCCCATTATTGGCAACGACTGCAACAAATGGAATTTTATGCCTTATGGCGGTTTCAAACTCAATTGCATTGAATCCAAACGCGCCATCACCAACCCACAATAAACATGGCTTATCAGGAGCGCTTAAAGATGAAGCAATAGCGTAAGGTATTCCAACGCCTAGCGCTCCAAAGTAAACGCTGGTGCCAAGCAGCTGGCCGGGATGGTTGGCAGGGAATCCGGCCATTCCATAAGTCATTGCGTCTCCACCATCAGTCACGTAACTTGCATCCGGGCCGCCTACGTCTACCATTGCACTTACTGCTGCTGCCGGGTGGATTAATCCGTTCGGACCAAGTTCAACTGAGGCAAATGCTTTTTTTGCTTCACTGGCTGTCTTCGCGAGCTTGTCAGCCCACTCTTGATGCGACGACCCAGATTTATATGCGTCTAATAAAGCATCGCAAGTAGCTTTGACATCGGCTTGGATATTAACTTGACCGGGAAAACCTGTTGCGAGTTCGCCGCCGTTTATATCGATGCGAACAAGTTTGGCTCCTTGAAATAGCGCACCGTTCATAAATAAATATCCCAGCCTCACACCCATACAAATAATTAAGTCTGCATTAGTTGAAGCTTCAATAAAGGAACCGGCAGGCGCAGCTGGGCCAAAACACCACGGATCGCTGTCAGAAATTATTCCTCGGCCCGCGTTAGCCGAATAAATTGGAACTTTGTAAGTGTTGGCAAATGATGTCAAGGAGTCATGTGCTCTTGACCAGTGCGCGCCTGAGCCCACAACGACTATAGGTCTTTCTGCCTTTTGTAAAAGATCCACTAACAAATCGATATCGCTCCCATTCGGCATAGGCCCGGTTTCAGATATAGGCTGCGCCACGCTGTCTAGCAAGTGAGCATCAATTGGTTGGGACAGGATATCAACCGGAATATCCAGATAAGTTGGACCCAGCCTCGGAGATCTCGCTTGGGCAAATGCATTTCTTACATATTCCGCAGCTCGCTCGGCACTTGCAACTGATTTTGCCCATTTTGTAATTGGCTCAACTAAGCGAAGCTGGTCAAGTTCTTGAAGAGTCCATGCGTCTGCATGAGCCATAGGTCGTCTCCCTGCAAGACACACCATAGGTGTCCCATTGATAAAGGCATTAGAAAGTCCAGTCACGGCATTTGTCAAGCCGGGTCCAGCGGTAACGGCACAAACTCCCGTATCTCCGGTTTTCAATGCCCACGCTTCTGCCATGAGAGCGGCACCCTGTTCATGTCTCGTATCAATTATTTCAATACCGACGTGTTTCATTCCATAGAGGATTGGGTCAATGTGACCTCCTTGAAGGGCGAAGACTTTTTTGACTGCATGATTAGCCAACGCCTTTCCCACTAGAGAACCTGCATCTGTGCGCTGATACATTCTGCACTCCTTTGACAAAGCCACAATAGCGCCGGTGTCAAGTTATAGTGAAATTGGAAAGCAAAATAATTTTGTACTCCTCTTTCCCAAATATAGATGAGGTCGATATGTCAGAGCCAAAAGATAAGTCTCAAACGCTAAATAGCTATAGAAAGAGATTTTCTTGGGATAACACTCATTTTGGCACGCACTGTGCCAACTGCATTTCAAGCTGTACTTACAAAGTTTATTCTTCAGCAACGGGTGTTCGTTTTCAAGAACAAGCAGGAATTTACCCTGGTCTTGTCGCAGATGCACCGGATCGAAACCCGATGGGATGTCAGAAGGGGTCGGCTTGGCATATGCAGTTGGACTCAGAAGATCGCCTTAAGTATCCATTAAGAAGAGTTGGGCCGAGGGGATCTTCGAATTGGGAAGTAATTTCTTGGGACGAGGCATTGGATGAAATCGCAGATAAATGCATTGATGCCATTTTAGAATCGGGTCCGGAGTCAGTAATTGTAGATGAGAGCGCTGAAGGCGGGATGGTCTCGATTGCTGCACATTTGAGGTTTGCTTCAATTCTTGGCGCTACCTCACTCGATGGTATTGCCTCTGTTAATGACTTCCCCGCAGGGCATTACATGACTTTCGGCGCAATTACCGGAGGTGCAGCGGCAGCCGACTCGTTTTTTGCCGACACAATATTAATCTGGCATGCAAATCCTGCATATTCAAGAATCGCATACTTTCATTACCTGTCAGAGGCCCGCTATCGTGGAGCCGAAGTTGTGTTAATTGCGCCTGATTTCAGCCCAAGTGCGCCACACTGTGACATCTATGTCCCTATTGTGCCAGGAGCAGACTCTGCTCTTGCGCTTGGCATGTGCAAGGTAATTGTTGAGGAAGGATTGATGAATGAGGAGTTTGTTAAAGAACAAACCGATTTATCACTATTGGTCCGACTCGATACGAATGAGCTTCTAAGAGGGAAAGATGTAAACGGGGACACAAGTTCAATCTCATTTTTCCACTACGATAAATCGCTTGGCTTAATGCCGGCCAGTCAAGAGAGTCTTTTGACGAGCTATGACCCTGTTTTAAAGGGGAACTTCAAAGTAACCCTAAAAGGCGGTGAAACTATTGAGGTCGCCCCTGTATTTGAGCTTCTTTTAAAGGAACTTAAAAAATACGATGCAGACTTTGTTAAGACTGCCAGTGGAGTCAATTTCGATACTGTCCAACAATTGGCCAGAAAAGTGGCAACAGGCCGCACAAAAATCCTGGAAGGCTTTGACACCGCCAAGCATTACCACGGAGACTTAATGGAGCGTTCCATGAATCTTCTCCTTGCTTTAACTGGCAATTGGGGCGGGAAAGGTCGGGGGCTTGATACTTATGTGGTATTTCCTTTTGATGGCTCTTTCATACAGGAGATGAAAGAAGGGCCAAGCGTTCAAAACAGTGAGGCCGTTATTGAAATGATGTCCGCATTATTCGGTTCTTCTTCAAAAGAAAACCCAACTGCGCTAAGCCGCCCCGGAATTTGGGATTTCATGTCCATGTCAGCTTCAATGTCAAGTACCACCCCGCCAATATATTTCTGGTTAGACCACTGCGGTTACGAAGAGATGTGGAAAAAAGAGCAGTGGAGCGACTCCAAACGACCTCTGGTAGATATCATCAGGGAAGCAAGACCCGAGTGGGAAGCCTTCATTAGACCAGGTCGCGACAAATCTCCGAAAATCCTTTTCCAGCCCGGAACCAATGCGTTGAGGAGAACTCGAGGCGGGAGGAGAATGCTTTTGGAGAATTTATGGCCAAAGCTTGATTTAGTAGTATCAATTGACCAAAGGCTAAATTCTGCTTCACTGCATGCAGACATAGTGCTGCCGGCCGCCTACGACACAGAGCGGGTCAATTTGCAATATCCCATTACTCATTCATTTGAACTGGCATTTGGCGACAAGATTTCAGATCCCAGAGGTGAATCTAAATCCGACTGGAGCATTTTCTCGCTGATCTGCGACGCAATTGCTAAAAGATCACTTGAGAGGGGACTGGGCGACCATATTGTTGGAAGATCCGCTCCTAAGCCTTTAAAAGAAGTTGGCAATGCGTTTTCAAAGCACGGTAGGCAAAAAGACGACGAATCTTTTGTAGACGAGCTTCTCCGCGACTCCGGGCTTAGTGGAGTTTTAGATGAAAATGCTTCCCTTGAAACAATTAGACAGAAGGGCTTTTTGGAAGTTCAGACTAATGGGACATTTCCTCATGGAAAATTTTTAGGCACTTCAATTGATCCCGAGGAGACTTTTAGCGCATATAAGTGGCATTGCGAGAATAAACTGCCCTATCCAACAACTACCGGAAGAGCAACTTTTTACATAGATCACCTGTGGTTCATTGAAGCGGGCGAAGCTCTCCCGACACATAAAGATCCCCCTCCGATAGGCGGCGACTATCCCCTCGCACTCACCGGGGGGCATCCGAGATGGTCGATCCACGCCTGCAACTCAACCAATCCGATAATACTTGAGACCACCAGGGGTCACCCGACGGTAATTATTAATCCGAGCGATGCGCAAAAAAGAAACATAAGCGACGAAGACCAAGTTGAAGTATTCAACGACTTGGGTAAATTTAAACTTGAGGCCAGAGTCTCCCCATCGGTTCGACCTGGCCAAATAGTTCTCTACTCTGCATGGGAACCCTATGGCTTTAATTCTTGGGAAGACGGAACAATGGTTGAGGCTGGGATGTTTAAATGGCTTCATTTAGCGACCAACTGGGGACATTTACGATTCTCGCCAATGCAGTGGCAGCCCGCTCAGTTCGACAGAACCACAAGAGTTGATGTAAGGAATGCAAATAAGAACCGGCAGCGTGGACAAAACTAGCTGATCAGGTATTATTTTTTGACCTTGCGGGCACACTGGTAGATTTGGGATATGACAAACAAATTTGAGAGCTCAAATCCCCTCGCACTCGTCACCGGTGCTTCCAGTGGAATAGGAAAAGAATTTGCCGCCAAACTAGCATCGGGCCAATCTGCATTCAACCAAAAACATGACCTGATTATTGTTGCCAGAGATGAAAGCAGGTTAAATGAGGTGAAAGACAATCTTGAATCTTCATACGGTGTCAATGTTGAAGTTATCTCCGCTGATTTGCAGACTGCCAAGGGAGTAGCTTTGATGAAAGAGAGATTTAAAGATAGATCTCGATCCATCGATGTGCTAATTAATAATGCTGGATACGGTTACTCCGGAAACTTTGGCGAAGTAGAATTGAAGCATTCGATCGGCCAGATCGATTTGAATGTCAAGGCACTGGTGTCACTTACTTACTTTGCAATCGAATCAATGAGACGCTCGGGCGAAGGATATATTTTGAATGTCTCTTCGGTTGCCGGATTTATGCCTGCACCAACGAGTGCAATTTATGCAGCCTCGAAAGCTTTTGTGACCAATTTTTCACAGGGAGTAAGAGAAGAGATTAGCGGCACCGGGATCAAATTGACCTGCTTGTGCCCTGGTTTTACTCGCACTGAGTTTCAGGACCGGGCCAATGTCGACCAAAGAAATATTCCGGGGTTCATGTGGCAAAACGTCGGGCAAGTTGTCGATGCCGGTTTAAATGGACTTGCAAAAAATCACGGACTTGTCACCCCAGGAATACATAATAAAGTATTGGTATCTACAACTCATGCAATACCTTCAGATGTATTGCGAACTATAGCCGGGTTGGTTGCAAAGCGTCTATAACGTTATTGACCAAAAAATATTAATATATTTCACTTCAACGGAGGAGTCTTATTGTCAGCTTTATACGCCAGGATAATTTGAGACCTGCCTGCATCAATTAGTTCCTGACTTGGATGGTCGGCCAAAAAACTTTCAAACTGGACTACTGCCTGTGCAGGTTGATCGTCGTCATTAAACAAAACTGTTCCCAGGTAAAGTCTGGCTTCGGCGAGAGTCGGATTTATCTCGATTGACTTTTGAATTTCTGCTTGGCCTAATTCCACGAGAGAGGGATCGTGGTTTGCTTCCCCTGATTGAGATACTAACCAGCCTTGTTCGCATAGGGCGTACGCGTTTTTCGGATCTTGGTAAAGTACTTGCGAATACATGGCCAATGCTGCTTGTTCCTGATTATCGGCGCTGAGATTTCTGGCATCGGTCAGTAATTTTGATACCGGGACATCGCCTGAGGAAGTTTGTCTTCCGGGAAGTTTTAACCCTGCCATCAAACCGGCAAGATAAAGAGCCGCTATGGCAAACAAAAATATGGATCCTCTAAATAAAAACTTTCGTTTGCTTCCTAGGAACGTCTTATAGTCATAGGTTTTCTTGTTTCGCTTTGATTCGGCAATGATGTCTTTTTGTGACAGTATTTTCCGCTTTATTCCAACACTAATTAAAAACACCATTATTGCCGCAATTAAGCCAATCGGAAACCACCATGCCAAACTCGCCAGAGTGCTTCCAGTGGGGGCCAAAGAAATTCCAGATCCATAGGCGCTTTCGAGAGTCGACATGATCTCTGAGTTGCTTTGCCCCGCCTGTAGGTCACTTAGGACTTCAGCTCGTATATCTACAGCAATTGGTGCCGAGGAGTCTAGAACGCTTTGCCCTTCACATGCAGGACAGCGAATCTCGGCATCTAATGCTTGTGCTCGCTCGGTTACGCTCATAGGAGCCGGTTTAAGCAATACTAAACTCACAGCGCTTAAAAGCAAAAGAGCAATTAAGCCCCATCCTATGCGGTACTTTAACTTATTATCTCCTTTTTCGCTCGAGATTTCATTCACCTGAAGACTTTGCCTTTGATATAACTGAATCCAAACCTTGAACAGTAACTGGCCCAATTATTTTTGCCAGCACTATACCTTGTGGACTTACTACAAAAGTTTCCGGCGGTTCACTCACCCCGAATGCAGTGGCTATTGAACCTGTCGCGTCATTTATGGAAGGCCAATTAGACCCAGAGCTTTTCAAAAAACTTTCTGCATCACTTGATGGATCGTTGAAGGCAACTCCCAAGATAACTGCATCTCCAATTTTACTGTGCTGGAACGCAAATTGAACTAATTCCGGCTCCTCAATATGGCAAGGCGTGCACCAGGATGCGAAAAAATTAACCACGACATACTTCCCTCTAAATTCAGACAAGTTTACTAAACCGTTTCCGTTTAATGTTGTCCCAGATATTGAAGGAGCATTTGCCCCGACAAGCGGCGATGATGCCTGGACATTTCCGGCTTGGGGCCTTGAAGCTAAAATTGCGACAAGTCCAATTGCAACAAGCGCGACGGTGGTACTTGCAAGAATGACTACTCTGGAGCGACTCCTAGGAGTGAATTCCTTGTCCGAAGACGGAGTTTGGTTGAATTGGCCAATACCAGCTTCACTCATCTTTTCAACTCTTCAAGATCCTGATTTGAAGATATTTCTGGGGTTGACTCGCAGACAGGTTCGATGGATTCGACATCGGTGCGAGTTGCAATTCGCTTTTTTCTAGATAATACGGATGCAAGCCCGCCAAAAAACACCACGAATCCACCAATCCAGATCCACGCAACCATTGGCTGAACAATAACTCCAACCACAACGCTCGACTGGTTCGCTCCCGTGGGTAATTCGGCTACGGTCAAATAGACGTCTCGCATTAAATTCGAATCTATTGCCGGGGTTCCCACACCTTCATTAGAATTTCCAAACACGGTAATTGCTGGTCCGTAATTTCCAGATCCATTAATTTCCAAATTTGCAGAAGTAACTGTTTTCCCAGGCAGTTCAACAACTTTTGTCCCTAGGTAAGTAATTTTCACTCCGTCAAAGTAAGCAGATTTTCCCGGTGAGATATTCACTTCACCACGCTGGCCATACGAGAGGGCCGCCACCATCCCTACGCCAATTATGATAAGACCAATGTGGGCCACCATCCCTCCGCCCTCTCTCCCAATCAATCCTCTCCACCATCCAGACTTAGCTCTGTGGAAAGAAAGTATTGACGCCTTTATCTGAATTGCGGCCACACAAAATGCAAAAGCAGCTAGACCAAAGGCACACAATGAAGCTAGATCTTTGACGCCAAAAATAACTAACATAAAAAACACCAGAGATCCCATGAGCGCGGGAATAAAAAGACGTTTCCGCAATAGTTCGAGATTGGCTCCTTGATAAGAAAGAACTGGCGCTACTCCCATGGCAACAAGTATGAAAAGTCCAATTGGCACGCTCAATGAGTCATAGTAAGGTCTTCCAATGCTTATTGTGTCTCCAAATGCAGAAGCAACAATTGGGAATGTAGTTCCAACCAGCACAACCAAAGTAAGTGCACTAAAAGCTAGATTGTTAGCAACAAATGCAGCAGGACGGGACCAAGCGAGCTCAATTTTATTCCCGAGTCCAAGCAAGTGGCCTCTTGTGGCAACAAGCAGCATCGATGCCGCCAGGGAAACAATCAGTGCCCCTGCCAGTGCCGGCCCAACTGCTCCTGAATTGGCAAATGCGTGCACGCTTTCTATCACTCCTGACCTGGTTAAGAAAGTACCTAATAGAGTCAGATTAAATGTTGCAAGCACTAGTGACATTGACCAAGTGGTAAGCATGGATCGATTCTCAGTGGCAATATTTGAGTGCAGTGAAGCAGTTGCCATAAGCCACGGCAAAAGTGCAGCATTTTCCACAGGGTCCCAAGCCCAAAATCCACCCCAGCCAAGTACTTGGTATGACCACCAAGCTCCCATAATGATGCCCAAGCTTAGGCATGACCATGGGACCAACATAAATTTGCGAACCTCATAGAGCCAGATTTTCTCGCTCGATCCAGCCAGCAGCCTGCCGATAGTGAGCGCGAATGGGATTGTAAAGCCGACAAAGCCCGTGTAAAGCAGAATCGGATGGATCGCTACCAACAAATTGTCTTGAAGAAGCGCATTTGGTCCTGCTCCATCAGAGGGAATAGCCCCGGCGGTTCTCGAAAAAGCATCCGCCGGGCCTAATAGCAGAGCCAAAAAGAAAACAACGACTAAGCTAATTACGATTCTGGCCCACCAGATTACGAGTGAGTCTGATTTTCTATATCGATAGACAAAGACTGCATTAAATATTCCTAACAGCGCTCCCCAAAGCAGTATCGAACCGCTAAGTGCTGACCATAGTCCCGTAATGGTGTATAAAAGCGGAGTCTCCCTTGCATTGTTCTGCGCCACAAAGGCAATTGCAAAATCGTGAGTAATTAAAGCATGCTCCATTGCCCCAACTGCAATTAGAGTGCCCGCCAACGTCAGATATACATAAACATTGGCGTGCACAATAGAATGTGGTTTTTCTTCGCCGGTTGCTTTTTTTCCAATTCGCGAATATATAGAGTTCCCTATTACTAAAAGGCCGATCAGCGAACTTAGTAATGCCAGAAGTACTCCGGCTTTCCCTATGACTATGTTTAAGTCGTTCATCTACTTGTTCCGTTTTGCGCCTTAACCCGGTTTGGATGCTCTGCAATGTAAACGTTGGAGTGTTTTACCATTATTTGATTGGTCTCAAAGGTAAGAGAAGTGCCACCCGGTCCGCTTCCCGAATCAAAATGACCCACAAGCACAACAGGAATTCCTTGCTGGAACAGCGAAGGAGGGGACCCACTGTCAACAATCGGCAAAGTCACTCCATTTGCAGAAATTGAAAATAATGTCTGGACACCATCCCGCCTTATTGACCCATCTACAACCATTCCTTCGACTCTAAAAGTCGAAGTCCCAAGAGAGGATCTATCTGCTACAGCCTGATCAACGGTTTTGAAGTACTGAATAGAATTTGTTAAACCTTGATACATCAGATATCCAAATGCAGCGACGAGTACGAAAGCTACCGCTATAAGCCTGCGCTTTTTAGACTTTTTCGACTTCTCAATCTTTTTGGTGAGGAGATTCAGATCGGTATTTGGGAAGCCTTTAGATGAATCCAAGATCCCTATTGCTAAATCTTCGCTGGCAGTTGTAATCTCACCACTATCTTCGTTTTTGAAAACAGCTGTATCTCTATCAGACATCTTCTGGTATTGATTTGTCTTTACCGCCCAATAACTTAAGCAGCTTCATCTTCTTTAAATAAAGAGAAACTCCATAGATAGCCGTAGCCACTACCGCCACAACATAGCCTGCAACTACATAGCTATTCATCTCGCGTCCTCTGACTCTTTTAAGCGCTCCTGTATCGACATGTATATGTAGGCACGCTCTTTTGCCTGCTCTAAAAGCATATTTTCATATCTGAGCCTGACCAAATAAACCCAGACTAATGTCACAGCGACAAAACTGATTCCCATGGTCACAGCAATTATTCCGTGAACTTTTAAATTAAGGTTTGGAGTGAGAACCGATGCCTGTTGATGAAGAGTATTCCACCAGTCAACGGAAAAATGCACGATTGGCACGTCAACTGCGGCAATAAGAGCAGTAATGGCATTTCGTGTTGCTTTGGCGCTTGGAGATCCTCCAACTGATCTCACTGCCATGTAGCCCAAATAAAGCACCAGCAAAACTGCCGTCAAAGTTAACCTGGCATCCCAAGTCCACCAAACTCCCCATGTCGTTCTCCCCCATATGGAACCGGTAATAAGCGTAAGAGCCAAGAACAAAACCCCAACCTCGGCACTTGCCCCGGCTACTCGATCCCAAAACAGTGACCGAGTTCTTTTCCATAGCCAAAGAATTGAGGCAATTGTTGTAGTACCAAACGCGAGATATAGTGCAGCCCAGGCAAGTGGCGGATGGACGTATAAAAGACGCCCGGTATTTCCGAGAACTTGGACCGGTGGAGTAACTACAAGCCCTAGAACCAAAGTCAGTAAAGTAGTCAAAAGCCCTAGAACTCCTACTGCTGTCCTCCACTTACAGTGATTGCTCGCCCAAAGTGCCCTTTCAAGCTCTCCGTCTATTTGCGAAACTCCTGGTAATTGGGGTCCTAAATGCGCGACAGTGGGAACTTGGTCGCAACTATAACTTTTGTCTTCAGCGGCATTCACCTCTAGTGTCAATTCTCCTCCAGGAGCGATTCGGATACGACAGTCCCTACTGACAAATAAACAATAAATAGGACGGCAAGAACACCTATCCACTCAAGAATACTCGCTTTAGAACCCCCCAATGCAGGCACCGACACTTTAGTAGCCGCAAGCACCACGGGAGCTGCAACCGGCAGAAACAGCAACGGCAAAAGCGTCTCTCGAACATTGCTTGAGAGAGACATCATGCCAAATAAAATACCTGCTGAACAGAGTGCCCCAACGGCCAGCAGGCCGCCTAGCACCATTGCCAGCAAGTTCACAATATCAGAAAACCCCGAATTAAATATGGCCGCGCTTGAAACAATTATCACGATTCCAATTACCGAAACCTGCAGGGATGAAGCCAAAGTCTTGCCTAAATAAAGCCCGCCAGGATCTATCCCGAATAGCTTAATTCCGTCGGCTCCAATCTCGCCCTCAATTGCAATGGATCGTGTCACAGCCAAAAGTGAAACCAACAGTATGGTAATCCAGACAAGACCGGGAGCGGCTCTGGAGAGTACTTGGTTATCAGGACCCAGCGCAAACCCGAAGATGATCAATATTGCTCCCGCCAGTGGCAGAACTTGAAAAGCAAGTACCCTGCTCTTCATCTCAATTTTGACATCTTTTTTAAATACAATCCATGAACTTTTAAACATTTGGTTTGTCTTCCACCACTCTTCCCCCTGCAAGCGAGATCACTCGGGTTGGCATTTTCTCATTTGCCTCAAGTTCATGCGAAGAATATATTACTGTGGTTCCATTATTTGCCGCATCTAATACCAGTTGATCAATAACCGCTCTTGAAGATTCATCTAGTCCCGAGTGAGGCTCGTCAAGTAAGAGAATTCTCGGTTTAGACCATAAAATTGGCGCCAAAGCCAATCGCTTCTTTTGCCCGTGAGATAAATTCCCTGTTCTTTCTTTTCCGAGTTTCATGCTGAGGCCAACCAATTCCAGCGCTTCGTCGGAAATCGCTTTCAAATAGTCTCTGCCCTTTTTCTCGGTTTGTTTTGACATATCTAACTGTGACAACCTAATTGAAAGGAAATACTTTATGTTGTCATGACCGGTCAAGTCATAATAAATAGGAAGTTTATGTCCCAGATATCCTATTTCACTACGAATTTGGTTTCCCGAGGACCCATCTAATGAAATTCCCAGGACACGTGCACTGCCCTTGGAAACGGGAATTAGACCCGCAACTAACCTCAATAGAGAAGTCTTTCCGGAACCGTTAGATCCTCTGAGCAGTATTACTTCGCCACTTTTGGCGTCAAAATTAATGCCGGCCAACACCGGATAGTCCCCAACCAAAGATATGACGTTTTTAAGCGCAATAGTTTCAGGCATCAATTCACAACTCTTTGAACTACAAATTTACCTTGCTTTTAAACCCGCGCTTTCAAATTTACGAGCAAATCGGCTAATTAAAAGACTATCTGAGGGGAAATCACCATAATTTGACATCCCAATATGTGTTTTGGAAGCTTAACTTAAGCGTTCATTAAAGACTAGCCGACCAGTTTTCCTTGTTCTGCCTTGCTGCAAAGCCTTACTTCGTTTAGCATTTTATAAGTGAGCAATTCACAAACGCCTCCGGAAAATCCAGACGATTGGTCTGATGAGCAGTGGATTGAGTGGCTTAATGCCACTGATCCGGAGGACGTTGAGCCACCCCACAAGGACCTATTCAAGCGGATCTCAAACTCTTCAATTGGTCAAATCATGGCTCCTGGAATGCTTGGCCTTTACAACATAATCTACCAGCAGCAAGACAACCAGATTGTCGAATACGTCATGGAGAAACCTGCTTCACTGCGCAACGATTTAGGAGAACTAATAATTGGTAATGAGCCAGATTCTGCCGTTTTCACTCCAAATGTTGCTCAAAGTGACGTTAAATTCTTAATCGATCGAGCTGAGATCAACGACATATACGACATTGCAAAAATTCATGTGCATTCTTTCGCCATGGCATACGACGAATTGGTTGATCACAAACTAATCCATCACTACAACTTCGAGAACCGTTTGCAACTCTGGCGAAAGCTGATCTTGGAGTCATCACCACCAAAAACGTTGTCCGTAAAGCTTTTAGCAAACCAAAAGATTGCGGGCATCATTCACTATGGACCAGACCGTGTCGAAGGCGATGAAACATGTGAAATTACCGGCTTTTACCTCCACCCAAACTTTTGGGGAATGGGTGGAGGGAAGCTACTGCTTCAAGGGGCATTGGAAATTGCAAAAATGGCAAGTTACGACAAAGTTGGACTCTGGGTACTAAGCAATAATGAAAAAGCTATTAGGTTCTACGCCAAAAACGGATTTTCTCCGAATGGCTCAAAGAGAATTGAAAACATAGCAAATGTGGAGATAGAAGAAATTCGTATGGAACTATATTTATAAGAAACTATTGTCGGATTTTCGAAAAGGCTAGTAATCTCACGAAGTTAACTATTGCAGACATATGCCCCTCCTTAGCTCCCCAGATACTGACTGGCTGGCAAGCCAACTGTAAATGGGCGAAATATTACTCCGGAAGTCCGGGCAATAAATGAAAAGTCTTTGGGGATCTCGCTAATCAGGATCGCAACTATTAAGCGGTTCACCCAACAGGGTCTGACAATACGAGGCACCCTATTCACTTGTGCCCGTTCGAGAAAATAGGAATTTGCCTACCTGGCCTTTTTCTCTGGCGCCAAAGATGCCGCATAAAGCTAATGAACCGACTCTTGGAATAACTCGAATGTCCAGCCACCAGCTAGGACATATGCGCATTTCAGTGGGTTATCTAACCTGAATTTGGCGAAATCAAATCTTGCTTCGAAACTCTCCGGCACTTTCGGGTTCCGACGAACCACTACAAATTACTGTGTGTTCCCCCGAAGTTGATGCACTTGCAGCGATTATACGGAGGAAAGTGTGACTTCAGGCTCCAACAACTCTTTCTTAGCCAAAACTGAAACCATCTGGTATGAAAACAGTGACGGCCACATTTTAATCGCTGTGTTGCTAGCACCAACGAAAACGCTCTTCATAAATCTGGAAACAAACGAAAGTGCATTATCTGGTTCCGAGGACGCGCCTCGGTCGAGAACGCTCAGTGGAAGGCCTACCCCGGTAACCGAAGTAACTGAGAACCCAGCACCTTCTACCATTCGCTTAAAGCTGGTTTTGGTAAAAAATCTCAAGTGGCCCGAGTCAAAAATTCCTCGCCTGTCATAATCGAATAAACCTAATCCTATCTTCAACCTTCCATACCAATGACCAATATTGGGTACGCTAACCACAACTCTTCCGGCGGGTTTGAGGAATCCCGATAAGTTTTTCAATACTTGTTGAGGGTCCCTCAGGTGCTCAAGCACGTCTGCGGCAAGTATCACATCGAAAGGTCCGCCTATACTTGCCGGAAGTTCCGATTCCAAGTCACATAAGTGAAATTCTGTAATTCGATTACGAACTTCAGGAAGTTCTATAAAATCCACTCCGTAAACTTTGTGTCCGAGTTTCTCGATCTCCCTTCCAAGCCTTCCATCTGAGCAACCCAGGTCAAGAATCTGCAAATTGGTCATTTTCGCAAGTTCTGACTCAATTACTTTATGGGAAGCATTTGCATCTTCCTTCAGGTCATAGTGAAGGCTATTGAAAGCAGTCGATCCACTTCCAAAACCCACTTTATGCGCTCTATAGCGCATCAAATTGTAAAGAACTTCGCCCGTAAACTGGAAACCATTGCCAAGATTTATCACATTTGATGGATGATATTGGATCGGTATTTCTTTAACTAAATAGCCTATTTCAGCCAACTGAATGAGCACCTGTACATCAAAGATAAACTCGTCAGAATTGTGTTTAAATGGAATGGACTTTATTGCCCTAATGCTAAAGGCCCGGTAGCTTGAGTTCCAATCCGAAAGGCTAATGGGAGTAAATTTGTTGCCCATTGAACGAAGCAAGCGGTTCCCATAATACTTATACAGAGGCATGGCCCTTTTATTTTCTTCATTGAATTCAGCAAAGCGCGATCCAATTACAAAGTCCACACCTTCAGTCAAAATTGGCTCAAACAAGTCCGGAAGCAGTGAAAGAGAAGCCCTATCACTTCCCTGGAGGAGCACCACGGCGTCGAAGTCTCTCTCAATAGCCCAGTCAAAGCCAATTTTTTGCAACCTTCCATATCCGATTTTCTCGGTCGAATCAACTGTAGTGATTCTTATGTCAAAAAGTTTCTCGAATTCGGCAAGCAGTTTAATTTCTCCATCCTTATCCTCAATTTGACTGATGTCGACAAGCAATTCGCGTAGCGGCTCCAAAGACTCCTTGGAAAGACCCCGCATAGAATTTTCAAGCTTCTCCGCTCCTTGAAAATGAATGCATATTCCTCCGATTGTCTGTGCCTTAGACATTCTTACTCCTTAACTAGAACCATTAGGCGTTATTGGGGCAAACGAGAGCTGATAAACGGAAATACTTACATGACCCGCGGTCCATATCCTAATCTCAAATTCATTTTGTTGAGTAGGCTCATTGGGAAGTATCTGGAAAGGGCCCCAACCGGAGTAGGCTGCCCTGGGAATCTCATATGTAATATCAAAATTATAAGCTAGAGTTTCAAGTTGACCATTTCCAGGTAAAACTCTCCTGGCGATTAAATTATTTGCAGTCGAGTTCCAAACTTCAATATTGGCATTGCCATCAAGTTTCAATGTTAGGGAAATTTGGTATCTCCCTGGATCTTCCTGCCAGTAGGCATAGGCCACTGCATAACCTCTCTGTCCAGTAGACTGAGCATGCCAAGTCGAAGGAGGGCCGGTAACCACTGAGTAGCCGGCAGGTCCCGGCACTGTCCACCCCGGAATAACTTCGTTGGTTAGACCGGTGGTAAACATAGTCTGTGAAGGTTGCCTCTCCAGTTTAAAAACCCAAATATTGCCGCCGTGAAGCATCAACTGGGCATGCATGCTATTGGCAAGAGTTCCAAGAACTCCATTTGTCAAGGCAGGGCTCGCCAGTTCAATACCTTGCTGTGAAGTGAGAATCCACCACACTGTTTTTCCATAGAGTGGTACGTTCCAGTCTCCAACAAGGGGAATAAACACATTGACTCGCTTTGAGAAGCGACCTGCCACACCTTGTGAAGCAACCACTTCGTCTCCAGTAGGGATCTCATGGAGCGCTTGAGTGAGGATGGTCGCAGCAGAATTCGAAGTGCGTAACCACTGATCTTTCACGGGCGCGATCCAAATGATCGACCATAGCAAGCAGTTAATCGCAATAATGGCGCTCAATAACGGAACAAATCTAGATACCTCTCTCCGTTTGCTTAACATGCTCACTAATATCATGATTGTGCCAATGGTCAAAAACGCGAATGCGGGAAAATTCTGGAATGCAGTTATTGCAAAAGCCCGCGAGAGAGTGTTTGTAAGTATGGTAGCAATTGGCAAGAAAAATCCCCAACGATTAAATATTCCAATTAGTCCACCGGCACTTAGTACTGCAAATACATTCGATCTTTCTATCCAAAGCTGAACAAAAACTCTCGATGGATGTTCCGCAACTTTAAGTACAATCTGTTGCAAAGTTAGACCTTGACCGTTGTATGGCGCGTTTGTGAGGTAACCATAAACCTGATCAGGAGGGGGAATTGAAGTGGCAGCATGAAGTACAAAATCCAACATGCCAAACCAGAAAAGCCCACCTATCATGAGGTAGAGACCCGGGAGCCTAGTTTTCTTCCCAAGGGTCAGGGCAAGTATACCTAGAGCCAAAATATACTCGCATTCAACCATCCCACCAGTAATTGTCAACAAAGACCAAAATGTCAATGATTTCCAGCGGTTGTAATAAAGAGCTCGAGCGGCAAGCACGCAGAAAATTGTACAGAATGGCTCGGAATGAATATCCCAAGAGATTGTCCAATAGTTCCAAGGATTGGCAACTAAAATGAAGGCGCAGAGGGCAACCAGCCCGGGTTTCCACATGGACTTTTTGTCCAATTTGTCAGTTATGATCTCATAGGCCCATAATATGACTACCGCCTCAGTTGCTACAACAAAAATGTCCTGCAAATATAACAGCAAAATTCCTTGTGGAGTAAACCAAGTGACTAGAGCGATGAGCCAAAAGATAATTTGGCCGCTGTTTCCCCAAAGTCCCCCTCGAAGTGAGGTGTCCGGCGGGTTCCAATACCCATGGTGAATCTCCCAAATTCCTTGCTGATACTGTGAAAAATCCCAAGTCAGCGCAAAACGGTTATAAAGCAATGTTGACCATGCAAACATTATCCCTAGCTGGACAAATAAAACAATTATTACTACTTTTTTAACCAGGGCCATACGCCTTTCGACGTCATTACCTCGACGAACATCCCTCCTTATGCCTTTTGCGGCGGATGGATCGACAGGTTTAAAAGAATTGTGCGGGGCTGATTGAGCAACCAAATCAACAGACATTTGATTTCATTCTAGTACTGAATATTTCTTAAATTATTGTAGTTGTGCGTTTTTGACCACTTGAGACCAGCGATTATTAATATTCGATGACAGATTTAGCAACCTTACAGCAACATTTTGCCATCGAAAACGCTTGTCAGCTTGAAGAAGCTTGTTTTATTATAACCGCGCAACTTGCCATCCGCTGGAAGAGCCAAATTCCTGAAGAGCCTCAAAAAGTAAAGAAACCGTAGCTTTTCCCGAAAGGCCAATAAAAAGTCGGGCTGGCCGGATTTGAACCGGCGGCCTCTGCGTCCCGAACGCAGCGCGCTGCCAAACTGCGCCACAGCCCGCTTATTTTTTCACACTAAGCTTATTCCCAAATTGGCTGGTTGTTAATCAACCATTCTTTCTTCAGGACTTTCAACTTTTTGGGCGACTAATTTTGCAATTCTGTGACGGTCCATCTCGATTATTTTCAGTTCGACTTCCCCAACCTTCACGGTTTCGCCTTCCTCGGGGATCTTGCCCAAACGCTCAAGCAAATATCCTGCAATTGTGACATACTCTCCGTCCTGGATTGGCAGATCGAACTCCCGCCGCATTTCATCAACCGAAGTTGACCCGTCAATCAGCCACCTTGAGTGGTCCACCCTGGTAATTGGCGGCGGCTCAATTGGGTCAAATTCATCGGGCAGATTCCCAACTAAGGTGCCCAGAATATCTTTCATAGTTAGAACACCAGCTACTCCACCGTATTCGTCGACCACTACCGCGAAATCCCTTCGCCTCTGCCTCATCTCGGCCATTAATTCCAGGATCTGGCGTGACATGGGGACTAAGTACGGCGGTCGAAGCTTTCTTGAAATATCTAGTGAACTCATTCCCTCTCTCGAGCCGTCCGCTTTTGGCCACCACCTCTCGTCTCTCAGAAGATCTTTGACAAATAGAACCCCTACCAAGTGGTCAAGATCCTCATCGTAAACGGGAAATCGGCTGTGATTTGTCCGGCGCAAAGCCCATTTGACATCTTGCTCGGTCACTGGAATAGAAAGCGCAACTACGTCCACTCGTGGAATCATAACCTCTCTTACGGTCACATCCCCAACCTCGGCTAAAGCTGCAAGAATTTTGTTGGCTTCAAGGTCGCCTAGCTTGCTTCCGTTTTGGTTTTTGGCCTTTTCTTTATCGCTCTTTTTATGCCGAATCATTAATTCTCAAGAAATTACCTAATTGGTAACTCCAGCCAATCCAGGTAACGGTTGGGCTCCGGGAGCCAGCGCCACATGCGGCTCAGGTGCATAAGTTGGATCAAACCAGGTCTTCCCAGCCAAAATTTCACGTACTGCTTTGCGAATTCTAATTGGATCAAATGGCTTTATGATAAAACCCTCAGCGCCAAAGTTCCTGGCCTGCCAGGCATCAGCTCTTCGGTCCAAGAGTATCAACACCGGAATATGGCCTTGAGTGCCGTCAAATTCATCAAGATGCAAATCCTGGGTCACTGCAAATGCTCCCATCGATCCTATCTGGGAGTCGAGAATCACCAAGGAAGGACTCTCCTCAAAAACAGAATCTCTAACCATTCGCCCACTAGGAAGCTCAACAATTTCACGATCGGGATCCGAGATAGCACTAACAATGTCTCGTCTAAGCTCAGGAACATCAGCCACAACTAAAATTCTTTTCACAAGATAAGGCTACCCCTTTTCTTAAAGCCACAATAACAAGTCGGCAAATTTGGCCGACAATCACAGAAAATAGTCAGCCACTTGCCAAAGGCCGTCTAAATCGTGGATATCTCCGACAAAAAGCGGTATTTTCACAGTTGGGGCAGAGGAGATCTTTAATCGCAAATCCTCTAGAAAATGATCCTCTCTTTCGGAGATGGCCTCGAAGCTCTCCAAATTTTCCAGCATCGCGCCAAGAGGATTTGAAGCGCCTAATGCGCGGATTTTTGTTGCCGTGTTTCCATCAAACTTTACTTTGTCAAAGCTGGGATGAACCCGATTTACAATTAACCCTTGAACTTCAATATTTGATCGGAGCAATCGGTTCGCAAAAAAGGTTGCTTCTTGCGCAGAGTCTCTCCTTGGCCCTGCAATCAAAATAAAAGCAGTCGATGGGTCTGCAAGTAATGCTTCTACATGTCTGGCTCTGGCCCTAAAGCCTTCTTCCATGCCTTCAAATGCTTGGAAAAACTCAACTGCGTCTGCTACCAACTCGGTCCCGGCAACTTTTGAGATCGTCCTAAGAAGTGCTTGCGTGGCAATGCCAACCGCCTTTAGATAGGTCCTGGTAGGCATCAAAAGAAGCCTGAATAGTCTATTTTCCAAGAAATGTGACAATCTGCTTGGTCCGTCTAGAAAGTCTAAAGCGTTTCTACTTGGCGGAGTGTCAACTATTACGAAATCAAAGCGCTCGTCTTGAGTTAGTTCGAACAGCTTCTCTGCTGCCATATACTCTTGTGTCCCTCCCAAAGATGATGAAAGTGACCTATATAATCTGTTGGCAAGTATCTTTTCAGCCTGTACTTCATCCTTTGCATACTGCGCAATTAGTGCATTAAAGGTCGCATTGGCATCGAGCATCATTGCATACAACTTCCCGCCTGAAAATTCTCCAATTAAAGTTGGCGCATTGGACAGTTCTGAAATTCCAAGGGCGTTGGCAAGGCGTTTTGCAGGGTCAATGGTAACTACGCATACCCTTCTTCCAAGTTTGGCCGCAGCCAATCCCAAAGCTGCCGCGGTGGTGGTTTTCCCAACCCCACCCGAGCCGGCGCAAACCAAGACTTTCTTGCTCTTTATTAAATCCGAGAACATTGGCGTACTTGATTGATTTGGAATTTGGGCCATTTCTAGGTTTCCTCGACTTTTGCAACTGCTTCCACAAAAGCTTTGGAAAGAATATTTATCTCGTTAACCGTGATCTCAGAAGTAAACAATTCTGGCAGATAGATTTGGTGAAGCGGTAAATCATCTTTTAATCTTTTAACTTGATCCTGTTGCATCTCCCGTCGCTTTTTATAAAATGTCGCCGCATCACTCAAGGCTTGGATCTGCGTATTACTTAAATCAATACTTGCTTTTGCCGCCTCTTTCGCTACGTCGCAATCAAGTTGTTCGCGTACTGGAAGAAGTGCATTTACTATAACCGGCCCAAGTTTCACCCCAATTCGATCTTCCAGCGAAAAAGCAGCCTCAACTGCTTCATTTACAGGCGTTTCTTCCGGAAGCGTCACTAGCATTACTTGGCAGCGTTCCGGATCGCTTAATAGATCTAAGACTTCATTTGCTTGGCTTCTAACCGGTCCTGACCGTGCGCTGTCAATGAGGCCTTTCGCCGAACTAAGAAACGATAAGGTATGCCCGGTTGCAGGTGCGTCAACAACAATTAAGTCGTGTCCTGCTTCACGCTCAAGCTGCTTAATTTTCCCTAAAACAAGAATGTCTCTAATCCCGGGTATTGCCGTAGCCACAACGTCCAGAATCCCCGATGAAGCCAGTTTTTTTGATATCCGCTTCATGCCATGATCAATTAAGTACTCTACAAGTGCATCATCAGGAGTTATCAGCCGGCCCAGTATATTTTTCGCCAGCTCTAATCCGACAAAATCCAATGACTCATTTGGATGCCCAAAGCACCTGGGAAGCCCTGATTTCCCTTCCAGTTCGGCAATTACTACATCCATTCCATTCTGGGATGCAGCCATGGCAATAGTTGCAGATACCGTAGTTCTGCCTACTCCACCTTTTCCCGCAACAATCAAAACCTTGCTTGACTTAAGGAATTCGACTAAATCCATTTCACTAAAACACTACTTGGCTTTTTCTGGGTCGGAAATGCATCACCAATAGTGGCAAAAACAAAGTTATCAAACACCCAGAGTGGGCTATTTAAAAGTTTACTTAAGGGACCGAGGCATCCGTCCGAACTTTAAATTAAGAATAGTCGAGTTACCCAAAAGGGGGTGCTTTTATGACAAGCCTTCAATCTCATCAGCAGCTAAGGGACGAACATTGGCAGGATCGTGCGGCATGCCGCGGCCCGCAGGTGGCAACTTTTTTCTTTCCTCCGGTCACGCCTGAGAGAAAGGACGAGAGACTTATGAGGGAGTCTTATGCAAAATCCATTTGCAACGGGTGTCATGTGCGTGAAGACTGTCTTGGATATGCCATT
>JAJYDO010000110.1 GCA_021777355.1 Actinomycetes bacterium
GAAGCAACTATCAACTGGCCATCCGGAATGAAAGGCAAAACTTTGTCCAATGAACTTGACAAAATTAATGAAATACTGGTATCTTAAATTTCAAAGGCCTTGTCCCAAAATGCCTTGCAAGTACCGCAACAGGTCCCTTGGCGACAAAGGCGCTGCAAAAGTCAATTACAAATGACCGATTTTCTTCTGTCAAATACTGGGCTTGGTGGTCCCCTGACGGGACAATGGAACGCATCATAAAATGAGCCGCTAAACTCGCTACCCAATATTGTTTAATCAATGAGCACGGAAGTTTGTTCTAACTTTAACTCTAGAAATTCCACTTTTTTCAGTATGTTAGGGGAAAAGATACAAAGCTTAGCAAGGGCTTAGTTCGATACAAAGAAATAACAAATTGCTTTAATCTTTTTCCTTTAAGAAGATCCACTGAACTCCGTACCTGTCAGTGAATTGTCCATAAGTGCCAATTGGCAGGTCGTGAAGCTCTTGAAATCTTTCTGCCTCGGCTCTTACTGCGAGCTTGTCAAATATCTCTTTTATCTCTTCGCCTTTATTGGCTACAACAAATAATGAGAACATATTGCCTCGTTTGGGCTCAAATTCAGGAGCAGCCATCCAATCGGTGGCGGATATTTCAATACGGTCACTTTTCAAATTCGCATAAATGACTCTGTCGTGCTTTTCAGGAGGAAGCTGGTCTTTCATCTCAGAATCACCAAGTTTTGTGACAGTAAGATCTCCGCCAAAACACTGGTGGTAAAAAGACATTGCTTCGGCGCAGTTGCCGTCAAAAAGTAAAAATGGGTTAATTCGCAACATTTGCAAATTATAGAGCCTGGTAACTCGGGTGTTTCTTTTGCTACATATTTAAGCGATTTAGGCTATCAAAGTCTATTGCCACATTAGTTGAGACGTAGAGCTAATGCAGAAAGCCTGCTCAAGCCGGTGCAAATCTTCTAACCGCACAGTTGTTTCAAATGTTAATGGATGCCAAAGCCAGCCTTCTCGCTTATTCGAGGTCCATACGGCTAAATAAGGACAACGGCAATCTAGTAACCTCTAAAAGCTCAATTATTCGGAGAAGTAAGTGAACCCTTTTGATCCGCCGCCAAGATGTTTTGGAATTGCAATTTTGAAGATGGAGCTAATTTAGCAGGTATTTGCTGTTATTCTTCTCGTCCTCTCATGCGCCTATCTCTTACTTATATTGGCATTAAATAGTTAAGTTCAAAAGATGTAGCTTGCGGTCATGACTGGGGGAAATTCTCGGTGGTGGAGAACAAAATTGTGGCTCTATTTGAGTTAGAATTTTTCTTGACAGAAAAGGCAGCTTGACTAGTGGATGCTTCTTCTGGGTTAATTCGACCT
Source organism: Actinomycetes bacterium (assembly GCA_021777355.1). Taxonomy (GTDB): domain Bacteria; phylum Actinomycetota; class Acidimicrobiia; order Acidimicrobiales; family JABEUL01; genus JABEUL01. The sequence continues at coordinate 1,369 of JAJYDO010000110.1, forward strand.
TTGAGCTAGGTCGAATTAACAATAATTCCTGGAAATTTGAGAACTAAGATTTGTTGTTTAGGAGGGGTTGTTATTTGAAGGTGGAGAGGGAAAAATCGACGAGGTTGTCTCACAGCCGAAGATACTTAGTCATTCTGGTTACGATTTTGATTGCAATTACAAGCTCAGTCATCGGAGCAGGCATTGCATCGGCAATCGGATTGGTTGCCAACAACGGGCCACAAACTAAGGTCACCACCGAAAAATGGGGCCAGGTTTTGCAGGCAAAATTACCATCTCCAATAAAAGGCGACCCAAAACTGGTCATTTCTCCCAATTACGACAAAGATCACACAGCTGCTCTTGCCACCCAATATGGAGTGTATGCAACCGTGGATGGGGGAAATACATGGAAGTGCATTGGGTTCCAAAATCAAGATATTACAGCTATCGCCATCAGTCCTAACTTTGAAAATGACGTTTCCGGCGCAATTTACGTGTCAACCGGCACCGCTACTACACCTAACGGAGTAGTAGGATCGGGATTTTACGGAAACTCATCTCTCTGGTTCATTGAAAATGTGACTGGTGAAGTCTGGATTCCAACTCGCGTCTATCAGGCAACTATAGATGCTTTGGCAGTTAACTACAATGAAGACCTTTTTATGAGTGTTCCGTCCGGCGCAGGACTTGGATATTGGTTGGAATGGACCGTAGGTTCAGAGGGTGAACCAACAGTGGAGTCAGAAGGACCAGGACTATACGAGTCTTTGGATGCCGGGATCTCATTCTCTTCGAGCCTGGCGGACGAGGGTGCCTGTGGCTTGGCCTTTGATCCCTACGGGACCGGTTATTTTATGGATCGAAATGACAACCAATTCGTTTCTTTTGACTCCGGCTCTAATTGGCAGGCTTCCTCAAGTCCTTTCCCTTTTGGTTCACTGAGTAACTTAACATTTGCTTCTTGGTCGCAAGGTGGCTCTTCGTCAAAGCCAGGTAGCTATCTTATGGGCATTGCCTCCCCATACTGTGGCGGAACATCCCAAGCTACAGATCTTGTTTACCAAGGCGAATCTCTAACATCCATTTACGATCAAGTCGTCACCGATGTTTCGGCCGATTTTCCCTTCTCCATACCAGGGCACAACCGAGGTATTGTTTTTGCATCAACTTCAAAAGGAGTTTACCTGGGTGGTGAAGATTCCAACGGAGACTTTTGGACACTCTTAAGTGGTTCGCCACAAAATATTGAAACTATATCTGCTGGAAAAGACTCTGTTGGTCAACCCGTTGTTTTCGCATTTGATGGCAGCTCAATATATAAATTGACGGTGTCATGGCCACTGTCACTTCCTAGAATTTCGATATCAACACAGTTATTTCAAAATCCTGTTATCGAAGGCGGGTCAACATCTGCAAGTTATGCTATCCAAAGCATTGACGGCTGGAGCGGAGAGATCAAGTTTGCCAACCCGGACGATCAAAACGGGGTATTTGATGTTAAAACTGCACCTCAAAATCTAAACCCTGATGAAAGTACAAGCGGATCATTTACTTTGTCGACCTCGGGATCGTCTCCGCCTGGCACCTGGAGCGTATTTCCAACTATTGCAGGTGAAAATGATTCAAGCTATGCAGGAGGCTTGAGACGATCAGTGACGGTTATTCCTCCACCAGTCTATATTTCGGATTCTCAACCTAACCCGGCACAAATTTCCATTCGGGCCGGACAAAGCAATGTAGTTTCCTTTACGGTGTCACGAGGACCAAATTGGACTAGTGCCTATAGTGACGTTTCGTTCTCAACTTCTCGTCTAGGAAATGGAATTACTGCAACATTTTCGCCCGTCAGCGCGTCTTTAAGCAATGCCTCAAATGTGGTGGAAAATGTCACCATAAGCTCAACTCAGAGTGCAAGCAATTTGAACTCTTTGATCACACTAATTGCAAACTCTCAAGGCGCATCCTCCAACAGCACTCTGCGAATTGAGACAGGGCCACCCCTCCCATCCTCTTTTAGATTTGTTCCCTCTCAGCCTCCTTCACTCTATAGATATCAAGCAAGCACTATTTCAATTGAAGCGCTTGGATCAAATGGGCAAGTTTTATCTAATTACAAGGGCTATTTGGGAAGCCTCGCGGACTCTCTGAGAGGACTCGACGGCGCAGGAATTGGCTCGACTGATCTTGATTTTGTAAATGGTGTGGCAAAAATTGGATACTTTCTGGCGATAGCTGGGAAAGACAAATTAATCGCAACAGATATTAGCGGGGCTCCCGTTTCACAAAGCGCTCCATTTTCAGTCGAGCTTCCTCCAGCAAAATTCGCAATATCACAAATCGCCAACCAGACTATCAATAATAATTTTTCAGTGACCATAGAAGCCTTGGACGCTAACGGTCAATTAGTGAGCCTATATAACGGAGATCCATACATACTTGACAAAAGCGGTTTTCTTTATCAGCAAACTGGTAATTTTCAAGGCGGAACCTTGACGGTTAACTTATCAATCCCGGTTGTAGTCACTAACGATACTATCGATGTTTCAGATTCGAATGGAGTTCCATTTGGATCTCCATTTAATGGATCAAGCAACTCATTTAATGTTTTGCTTCCAAGCCCGCTTGTTGGTCCCGGCGAATGGGATCAACCTGGGTACAATTCGGGAAAATCCTATTACAATCCTGACTCGTTTTTGAGCGCTCAAAGTTTTCAGCAGGCTAAAGTCGAGTTTTCATTGCCATACACAATTCCGAAGTCATGCGCACCGCCTTATAACCAGTATGTTGGGCCGGTCTGTAAAACGTTTAAGACACTGAGCGGCGGAAATTTCACGATGGGTTTGGGAAATATTGTCGTGACAAATGGAATATTAGACCCGATGCTCCCCCAAGGATTTAACGCTCAAACCGGCCAGTTTTTGTGGGGGGACCACTTTGACACGTCTTCTAATATCATTGCTGACCAATCCAGGCTTTTTTTCTGCAGCGAAGGCTTGGACTCGAGCTGGTGGGCTAACCCATACTCCAATCCGCCCCCTTCTGGACTGGAGTCACTATCAGACTTTGGTTCAATTAATTTTGGGCCCATTCCAAGCGCCTCAAAGTGTTCAAGCTTGGCTTTTCACAACGGATCACTGTATGGAGTTGCAACTTCTTCTTCGACAGCAGGATCAAGTGGCAGCTATTCCAGTTTTCCTCAGTATCCCTTTATGCTTAACTCTTACTCTGAAAGCAACGGAGCGCCTCTTTTTAGCCTAAGCCTTCCGATTGATTTTGCCAAGGGTTTATGGAACTCTGCCTCCGGAGGGAGCTATTCTGCCAGCCCAATTGTCAGAGTAACCACTACGCAAAAAGGAGATGTGGCCATAGTGGCGAACTGCGAGGAATCTCCCTTTGGT
>JAJYDO010000052.1 GCA_021777355.1 Actinomycetes bacterium
ATCTGCGAAGACCTTTCGTGCGCTACTTTGCCTGCCAAGAGGATTACTCTCATCTTCCCACAACCACACAACTTCCACACTCCGTTGTCATTGGAAAGGAGCCATTCATCATTCTGGGCGCAATTTCAGGCGGCTAGTTTAAAAAGTTGGGTTTTATCATTCTTGCTTTGAGATATAAAATCCAAGTTAGATTTAAACTGAGGCCTTTGATCTCTCCATGATGATGCGGCACCCTGCTTTTGTCGGATCCTTGGGCACAAGCTGGACGCTTATATCTTCGCCTTCGGCCATTCCTTCAACATAACCCAAGTGAAACTGGCATATTAACTCAGGAAGGTCTTTGGCAACTTCGGCAAATGGACACCTCTCCATTTTTATATCCACCGCAGTTCGTTTATCCGTTCGCTCCGGTTTAAATCCTTTTTTGATCATCTCGACTTCAATGCGATCGGCAATGTCGTATTCAATCTCCTGTTCGGAAACTTCTTTTCCTAACTCAATTCCGATTTCACGCGTGGCCTTTTTATCCGCCAGCGCTCGAGCTAGTACTCCTGCAAGCCAAGAGTATGGCCCGCGTGATTCAAAACTTCCTTCAGCTTCCGGCGAAAGTCTATATAGAAGTCTTGGCCTGCCGGGCTGGGTTCGAAGTTCCAACTCCTCTATCACAAGACCTGCCGATACCAAAAGGTTTAAATGCTGGCGAACTGCATTGTGGTTAAATCCCACCAGTTTTGTCAACTCCGCGACATTCACATCGCGATTGGAATCAACTATATATCTGTAGATTTTGAATCGGGTTGGATCCCCCAACGCTTTTGCCTGAATCTGTAATTCGTTCATTTTTTGTACCCAAATTTCTAATCGTTACTTTCTAGACACCTAGCGGTGCGATTTAATGGGCCACTACTATTAAATACTATTTTTTACCCCTCCATTGTTCAAGTCAAGTTTTTATATAATCTCAGCGTCATTGGAATACAAACAATCATTATTCCCAAGATCCAACAAAGCGAGAAAATCAGATCTCTCTCCAATGCTCCTCCCACCAGCAGTTCACGCATAGTCTCTACAACTACGCTGACTGGATCAGCTTTTGAAAAGGCCTGCAACCACCCAGGCATGGTTGGAATCGGGACAAATGCAGACGAGGCAAATGTAAGTGGAATCACCCAAATAAAGCCTGCTGCCTGGGCAGTTTCTACGTCTTTGGCGACAAGTCCAATAACTGCAGATATCCATGAGAATGCCACTCCAAATCCAACGGTTAGGAGAAGAACGCCTAAATACGGCAAAACTCCACGATCAAGCCTGAACCCAATGGCAAATCCAACACCAGTCATAAGTATCACTACAAAAATGTTCCGAATTAAATCGGCGGCCACCCTGCCGGTTAAAACAGCAATTCTGGCCATTGGAAGCGAGCGGAATCTATCCACCATGCCCCTGTTCAGGTCTTCTGCAATTGCCACTCCTGTGTGGGTAGCTCCGAAAATAGTTGCCTGCACAAAAATACCCGGCAGGAGATAGTCAATATATGATCCGTGAACAACAAGTTTTATTACTCCGCCAAAGACGAAATTAAACAAAAGTACGAACATAATGGGCTCGACAGTTGAAAACACCAGCAAATTTGGGATGCGAACGTATCGAAGCAAATTGCGCCACATCACAGCCAAAGTGTCCTTGAAAGTTGTGGCGCCAACTACTCTATGGGTTTCTATATTTGAAATATCCTCTGATCCACTTGGAACTAGCTCGCCATGATCACTATTGGGGGTGTGCCCATTACTTGAAGGAATTTCTCTCGCCATAGGAGCGGATCTATCGATATGAACCGATCCGTTTCCCAGGCCGTCAAAAGAGTTACTCCCGGTTAATGACATAAATACGTCATCCAGTGCCGGCCTTCTAAGGGCAATATCAAGGGGCTCCAAATTGGCTATCTCAAATCGCTTAAGTACTGCCCGCATTGTGGTCACACCTTGAGTGGCGGCAACAGTGAGCTTGTTGTTGTTTGCAGTGACTTCGCCTAAGTTAAGTTCAACCAATATTTCTTGATACCTGTGCATAACTTCTGTTGAATCAACGCTCATTTCCAACACGTCGCCACCCACTGAGCGCTTAAGCTCACTTGGAGTCCCATTAGCTATGGCGAGTCCTTCGTCAATTACGCATATTTGATCAGCCAGCCTGTCGGCTTCTTCCAAATACTGAGTAGTAAGCAAAAGCGTCGTGCCATCATGCACTAACTCGTCAATTACCTCCCAAAGCTCAATTCGACTTCTAGGATCTAGTCCCGTAGTTGGTTCATCCAGCATCAATACCGGCGGATGGCCTACTAGACTTGCAGCTAAATCAAGCCTTCTTCTCATGCCTCCTGAATAAGTTTTCGCAGTTCTGTTGGAAGCGAAAGTGAGATTGAACCTTTCAAGTAACTCATGGGCCTCTGTCTTGGCGTTTTTTAAACCTAGCTGCCGCAAAAGTCCCACCAGTATCAGGTTTTCAAGTCCCGTCATATGTTCATCGATTGCCACATTTTGCCCGGCCAAACCAAAAGCCTCTCTTGCTTGCCTTGGGTGTTTTAAAACGTCGACGCCGGCAATTTCAACTTGGCCTGCACTTGGCTTGACAAGTGTTGTAAGTATTCTTACTGTCGTAGTCTTGCCAGCGCCATTTGGACCAAGCAGTCCGAAAACGCTTCCCCTTCGGATCGAAAAATCGATTCCCCTTAGAGCCTCGACGTCGCCAAATGACTTGCAGAGGCCAGATACTTTTATGATGTTTTCATCTTTGCTATTCATGCCAAAAGTTGTCAGGTTATCTTTCTAAGATCCACTCTATAAACTCGGTCGCTTTGGGTTGCTTGCCACTGCATCGAGGTGTAGTTGAGATGTCCATATCCTGCTACAAAGTGCAGCCACTTGACAAATCCAGGCTCTACCCAGGTGGCATCTTTCCAACTGTCAAAAAGATGGGGCTCCCATGAGGCGTACAAAATAACCTGGCCTGGACGAACTGCCGGCGTAACCTTGACATTAACTTTGAGAGCTCCGAGATCATTAAATAACTCGACCAACTCATCGTCGAAAAAGCCTCTTTTATCTGCATCTTCTGGATTAATATGTGCCACCGGATGGCCTCTTGTGGTCTCTAGCAAATAGGTATTTGTGGTATTGGTCGCATGGATTGACCACCTGGGATGGCCTCCTGTAATCACCAGAGGGAACTCTCCTCCCATGGACGGGGTATCTTTGAAAGTGGGCAGGGCCTCTCCGGCTTTGATGAACCAGGGCTGATCAATGTAATACTGGGCTCTCCCGGTCAGAGTCTCAAATGGGACACCTTCTTCGACATGATTTCGATAAGCCACAAACGGTTCAGTTTCAGAAATTTCACCACCTGCAATTGAAGACATTGGAAGAGGCAATTTGATAGGTTTGACCCATCCTTTTTCTCTCATAACATCGAGATTAAAACCCGGCGGCAAGTTCCCGGACAACGCCGAGTCTCTTAGGATTTCATCCAAGATCCTAGAGTCATCTTCATATTCCGATCTGGCCACTCCGGTTGCTATCGAAGTGAAAGATACTTCGCCGTTTCTCGAGCCAAAACTTTCCAAGCCTCGGGAAAGTGCCGCCTTTGAGACTGCCTTGGCAATACCGTCAAATACTTCCCATTCGCTCTTCACATTTGCGGGAGGTTCAAAAACTTTATCTGAAAACATTCTCTCGAAAGAGTGTGAATTTGCAGCATGCAGCTCAACCCTTTCTCCTTCGGCAGCAATTGGGAGAAATATGTCAGAAAATAGGCCTGTCAAATTCATTCGGAAATCAACAGTTACGACCTTGTCTAGTTTTGGCCACATATTGGCAAGCATTTCTCTTTGGCCGCCTCTTGTTCGCCTAAGTATATTTGTGCCCGCCTGCAACAAGAACTTTGGCTGGACATCCCCGCTTGGCCTCACCAAGTTCTCCCACCACTTATTATCTTCTGACATTTGAATGTACTGGCCCAGCGAAGTTGTTTCGCCTTCGAAATATGCATTGTCCCAAGATTCCTTGAATCCGCCGTGGTGGTAGTAGAAAAAGGCGGGTGGAACTCCACTTGTCATTGATGCGCTAAGCCGCATGAGCTCTATGAAGGCTTTCCCCGGAGTTATTGCTTCGTCACTGGATTGCATTGATTCCATAAATGCTTCCATCGTCGCAATGGCTTCTTCGCCTGCAAGTGCTCCGCCTCCTCTTTTGAAAAGAGCGAGAACTTCTCCTTCTAACATGGCAATAATATAAGTATCCAAGCCGCAGCCTGGCTTGCCCCAATTTCCGCTCAGTCCCAACATGAGATCAAGGCTTCTCTCCATCAAATCCCCGTGATAGTGCTTGCAGCTCCCAAGACCGTTTGAAACTTTAGTTTTGTTTGATGCGACAAGTCTTGCCAGTTCCCTGATTGTTTCTGGACTCACCCCGCATAACTTTGACGCCTTCTCCGGCTCGAGCTTAGAAAGGGATCTCTTCAGTATTGAATAAACCGTCTCCACTTCGACTTTTTCTCCATCAAGAAGTTCAACAACGAGCTTTCCATCGAGTTCAACATCGCTTGCCTTATTGACATCCCTTAGTCTTTCCGGATCAGCTTTTGATATCTCTCCGTTAATGAGCTCATAGAAGCGGTCGGTCCGCCCTCCTGCTTTGACGTCTGATTCCCGCAGGTACTCTTTGGATTCTTTGTTGACTAAAAAAGTCAGATCGGTTTGAGATTTAATGAAATTAGTGTCAATAAGATTCTCAGTGATCATTACATGGCAGATTGATAAAAGAAGTGCAGCGTCACTCCCGGGCCTAACGGGCACGAAGTAGTCAGCGTGCATCGTCGCAGGAGAGTAATCGGGAGCGATAACTACTACTTTTGCTCCTCTATACCTGGCCTCTGTTAGATAGTGGTAGTAGGGAATCCGTGTAAAAGCTGGATTTCCGTTCCAAATTATGATCAGCTCTGCCAAAAAGGTGTCATCTGCACTCGATCCTGCGAGGAGGTTCCCAAATGTCAACCAGTGCCCTGCATGAACATCACTTACTGACGCATTTGGATCAAGAGATACTGCCCCGAGGGCCGAACTCAGCCGTGCTCTGGCAGTTGATGCAACTACGCCTGACTCGGCTCCCGATTCGATTATTACTGATTCGGGACCGCTTGATTCAATAGCATCAACAATTGAAGCGCCTACTTCGTCAAATGCTTCTTCCCATGAAATCTCTTCCCATTTCCCATCTCCTCGGGGTCCAATTCGACGCAGCGGCGAGAAAATGCGATCGCCTTCAATTAACTGGCGCTGCCATGCAGCTCCCTTTTGGCATCCCAGAGGATTCATATCAGGGACGCCTTCATATCCCGGAATATTGCCGGTCGGCTCCTCACAAGTTGACACCCCGCCTTGGACATAAATTCTGTATGAACAGTTGGCTATACAGTTGCCGCAGTGAGAGCTAAATGCGACCTTGTCCCACGACCATCTTTGCCTATATGTATTTTCTGTTATGACAGTCATTTGATCCTCCTTGAAGGCTTTAGTCCATACCCAATATCGAACGACAGCTATTACTGGCTTTGGCGCATTTTGTGGCGATGCAGATAAATAAAGGCGAAGCTAATAAGAGAAAGCGCAATCAAGGCAACCGAAAGATAGATAATTCTCTTGGTCCAATTAACTGTCTCGTAAAATGACTTTGGCACGCTCATTACAAATCCAACCCCGCCCGCAGCTATTGAATCCCCCATTTTGAACTTCGGACTTTTTAGAGTGATCTCTCTTTCTCTAATGGCATTAAGCGGAGATTTTCTTCCCGAAGCTACAGCTGCAAACGTAAGCCAGCCGCCATTTAAAATCGGATAATTGGGATTTTGACCGTCTTTGACTGTTATTGATTTCCTGTCGAATTCAACAGTTATTATCTGGGCCCTATCTGATGCCTTAAGAACCACTCCTCCTTTAAGAAGGCTTGCCACTACTCGCCTTGTTGCAAAAGAGTCAATATTGGCCTCTAGGAGCTCGCCTATCATCGTTGCCATGCCCGAAGTCTTGCCGTTTTCATTTGAAATGTAAACCTTGGGTCCGGGACGTGATAAGTCGCTGATGGAAAGTTCTCGATCGCTTAGATCGCCATTTCCATCAAAGACATTCATTAGACTTTTTTCCACCATTGGTCTACGCCGATATCCTGGGCTATTACCGAAAGCGCATTATAGGCAGGTGCAAAGGTAATAAATCCGTGGGGGTGCTGGGTGGATCCGGCCATATAGAGACCTTCAATTGGTGTCCTATAGTTTCCCAGTTCAGGAAGCGGCCTCTGATCCAGCATATTCGCCAAGGATATTTCACCCATCATCCAGTCGCCTTTCACCATATTGGGAAGCTTTGTGGCAATATCATGAGGAGAGTAGGTGGTCCAGTCAATGATGGCCTCGGCATCCATGTCGGGAGCAAATTTTCTCCATGAATCAATACACTTCTCTCCGTAGTGTCTGGCTTCGTCCATCCAGGCGCCGGGCCCTAGAGACCCAATTGAATAGGGAGCGAACTGTCTCAACAACCCAGTGTAGGAGCCTTCAGGCGCATCTGTGGGATCGTAAAGAGAATTTATAGCCACATTTGGTTTAGGGTCGGCCAACTGATTGTTGCGAATCAGCTTCCAGTCGTCGTTCAACTCCTCAGGGCTCGAATAGCCGAGGTTGACTACCCATGCTTTATCCACATCAGGTTCAAATTCGCCGGCTAAGTAGTGAGGGAGTTTGGAAAGAGCCAAGTGAACAGAGAAAAGCGACCAAGATTGGTGCTTGATTTCTGTTTTGATTTTCTCAAACAGTTCATTGCTCACCAAGTCGCTGGAAACCTTGTCTCGATCTAAGAACTCTAGAAAGGTCTGTTCCACCGAAACAGTTGATGCAACAAGTTTTCTTGCAGTTATTTCGGTACCGTCTGCAAGTCGAACTCCACTTGCTCTGTTGCCGTCAACTACAACGGAGGCCACTTCGGCATCGGTTACAAGCACCCCGCCATGGTTAGCCAGATCTCTCCAGAGGGCATGGGCCAGACGATGGGACCCGCCAATGCTTAAGTGCCAGTTGTTGATCTTGCCCACAAGCAAAGGAAACCCGATGGCAAGGCCGACTATATCGTTAGCGTATCCGCAGACAGCGCCATGGAATGCCAAGTGGGCCTTGACTTTTGGATTTTCAAAGTGTTCATCTAAGAACTGATTAATAGTCTCTCGCCTAAGTTTTACCGACAAAAACTCAGATCTATTTCCCACTCCAAATACCGATAGCGCTTTAGTGAGCTCTTTGACAGACATTGGAGGCTCAAACATCAGCGTGCCAAGCAAAAGATCTACATAACCGTGGGCTTCGTTGAATAGTTTCTTGAAAGTAGCTGCATCCTTGGTGGAAAATCGGGAAATTGAATCACAAGTTTTTTCAATATCGCTGTAGACGACTAGAGCTGTTTTATCGGGATAAATTGAGGCCATTTGAACTTCGGGGCGAACGTATTTGACCCCGTGTTCTCTGATCTCTAAATCTTTGACGGGAGGCGCCAAATCCACGAACGTGTGATAGTTGGCGTGTACGTTGTGCAGGAATCCAGGTCTGGTCAGCTCTTCGGTGGTGAGCCCGCCGCCTTCTTCATGCCTTCTCTCAAGAACAAGGACTTCAAGGCCGCTTCTGGCCAAATACGCTCCCAGTGTCAGTCCATTGTGACCTGCTCCAATAATGATGACGTCATAGCTATCACGCATAAAAGACCGCTTCGCCTACATGATTAGATCCGGCAGAGCTGCCATAAGGAGGCTTGCCTTTTGGCCAATCGGTTGTAACTTCTTTGGCATAAGCTTCTAAAAGGGCCTGAACTTGGTCGGCCTGTCTTAGAAGAAACCTCATATCGCCACGAACCTTTATTGAGCCGTCAAGTGCCGCGTCAATCGGGTCTAATACTCCGGCTGCAATACTGTCAAATACTGAAGCCGATCCTCGGAATCGATAGTCAAGCTTGCCGATTTCGCTCCCGTCGCTCTCTGATGCAATCTCTTTATACCATAGGCACGATCCATTGTCGATGGCCACTAAAAAGTGCCTCTCTCCATTGTCTTCAACATATGGCGACATGCCGTCTCCAACTATTTCAATTGCCAGGTTCCACTTGCCCTCCGGAATGTCTTTTAACTGTGACACTTTCTTATTGATGGCAGCTTTAACTTCTTCATACCAACTGGGCGTATAGATGTCAGCCATTTTGGATTCCTCCTTTTTCGTTAATTTGAGGCTTTGTCATTTAGTAGCCTCGTGAGGCAACTACGGGACTTTCCAGATCGAAATCTTCTGCGATTACTTTGAATGCGTTATTCCCGCATGCCGAGTGGACGCCGCCTCCGGGGTATGCTGAAGGGCCGCAGAGATAGAGCCCTTCAATTTCGGTTTTGTAACGTGATGCTTCTGGAAAGGGCCGATTGGATCCCATCTGATCGGGTGAAAACTCGCCGTTGGAGAAGTCGCCTTCTCTCATCAGATTCTTTCTCTCCATCTGATCCGGCGTGTAGATGCGCTCTGCAATGATATTTGAATCTGTCATATTCGGAGCCGAATCCCTCCACACTTTGATAAATGCCGAGTTATAGGTCCGTCTCACTTCTTCCCACTCACTTGGAGTAAGGGCACTCTTAGAGGGCATGAAATACCAGCCCGTTGCCGAGTGCTTGCCCGGAGGAGCCTGAGTTTTATCCCAAATAGTATTTACCCAAGTGCCCGCGGCCGGCTTTGGAAGTCTTCCATTGTAAGCATCTCGGATGTACATAATGGTGTCCTCTTCGCCGTCAAAACCAACCATTGTGTAAAAGCACTTATTGATTTCTTCGTCATAGCGGGCTGATTTATAGTCAGGCGGATCATGCAGGCAAAGCGCCAAAGTCCCAAGCACGTGGCTTGGCCCGTAACGAAAAGCTTTTGCTCTCCTGACCCAGGTTGGGCTCAAATTATTCTCGCCCACAAGTTCTAAAAGAGTCTGCTTGAGATCTGCATTAGATGCAACCAATTTATTGGCTCGGTAAATGTCACCATTGGCACATTTCACGCCTGTAACCCGATTGTCATCTACCATTATTTTCACTACGGGAGAGCTTTCAATGAGATCTACTCCCTGCTGGTAACAGGCCTGGGTCATTGACTTAGCCAGAGTATGGGTTCCTCCCCGGGCAAGCTTCCAATTCCCCATTGTCCACATAATAAAAGTTAAGAATGCCCCTCCGCTTGCGGCGGTATCGACAGGGAATCCCCACTCCACGCACGCACGATACATCAAAGCTCTAAGTTCGGATGTTTCAAAAAGCTCATCGATAATTACTTTTGGCGACTTAAGGAGAAAATCCGATGTGATTCCTAAGTCGCCAAAAAGTGCTTCAAGAAGCGGACCTTGATCCGGCATTCCTCCAACCGGCGGGGGCGTGTAGAGATTTGCCATCAAAAGAGGCTCTAAGGCCATTGCTTTCTTTTTGAGCTCCACATACATGTCGGCATCCGATTTAGAGTACCTTGAAATGTTTTGATGAGTTCTATCTAAGAGATCAGGTCGATGGATAATAATCGGAGGCCTGCCGTCACTAAAGGTGATTCCGGCCTGCGCCTCAGGCATATATGTTCGAAGACCCAGTTCATAAAGGTTAAAGTCCTGAATTATCGGCATTCCGTCAAAGAACTCCATGTACTGCGCATGCATGTTGTGCCTAAATCCGGGCAAAACCGGCTCTTCGGTATTGACTCCCCCGCCTTCTTCGTGTCTTCTTTCTAAAACCAAAGTCTTTAGGCCCGCTCTGCCTAAATATGCGGCTAAAGTCAGACCGTTGTGGCCGGCACCAATAACTATTGCGTCATATGTCCACTCACCCATCGCTTCCACCTACGCTTAGTTCTTCCTGTACTTTCAGTGCGTGCCTTGTGGCAAGCGAACTGGTCCTTTTTTCAGGGATCTGTTCTACAACAGGGGTATCTTCGACATAGTTTTTTGGCCGGATGTGAAAGAACCACCTAAATCCGAGTTTCCACATTGATGGCCTTGATGCAACTTTCAACATCCCCGGCAGGTCATCTTGGCCAACTCGAATTGAGAATTCCCAAGTAACAGGAGACTTTACTGTTCCTTGAAGGAGAATCTCGCCGTGCTCTGCTCTGATCTCGCACTCTTTGAGGTCAATGACGAGTTCTCTTTTGCCTAATCCTTTTGATTTCAGTTTCATGTCAGGTAGTTCTCTCTATATTTTTCAACAAACTTAGGCATCTCCCACCACTTGTTCACATCGAGATCCTCAACTACGGTGTTAGCTGCAATATATCCGGGGCCGCCTATAATGAGGCCTCCCGGATAGGCCGATGCTCCGCATAAGTAGAGACCCTCAATCGGAGTCCGACCTCCAACGCACGACTCATGAGGGCGAAACACGCCCATCTGAAGCGGATTGTAATCTCCGTGCTTTATGGATCCATTCACCATTGAGGCAAGCCGTGTTTCGATATCCACGGGGTCTTCCACCGACTGTCTCAAAATATGATCTTCGCTTAGATTTGATGCATAGTCTCGCCAGCGATTCAAAAGTGCGCTGCCAAGTTCTTTTCTCTTTTTCTCCCATCCGCCTTCAACTTTGGACGGCACGTGGCACTGCAAGAACCCGACATGATGATCTTTGATCCGGGGAAGAGTAGGGTCATACCTTGTTTCAATGGTTGAATGACCCCCCATCGTAGAAACATTCCCGGCAATAATGGAGTCAAAATGGGAAGCTACTTGATCATAGGAGTTAAAACCAAGTATCACCATCAAGGCGTCATTTACCCAAGGATCATCACATGAATACGTAGGCATCTCATCTGTTGCAACTGACAAAGTGAAAAACGACCATGGATCCCACTCCCACTTGTTTGCCGTATCCATCAGATCTTTTGGAACATGAGCTTCATCTACTAACTTCCCAAAGGTCTGAGGCGGAGGAAGGCTTGAGAGAACCACTGTTGCTTGAATTTCTCGGCCGTCTTGGCACACAATGCCGGTGACATGTCCGTCTTCAATCAAAACTCTATCTACCTGAGCGTTGTCTAGGACGAAGCCGCCTGCTTGGTGGATCTCTCTTGAAAGTGATCCTGCCAGTTTGTGAGAACCCCCGTAGCACTGGGCCTTGTTAACGCCTCTCACAACTAAAAGCGGCACCAAAAACCCAAGTCCGGAGTCTCTGGGGTTTAATCCCCACATGCAAGACATATACAAAAGGAGAGCTCTAAGCTCGTCTGAGTCAAAGTTCTCCTCAATGATTTCCATAGGTGACATCTCGGTGAGCCTAAGGGCCTCCTGTCCGGATTCTCCGCGGCCGAGTGCTTCAATCATGTCAATTGGGCTCATTGGCGGCAAGTAGGTACCCGGAGCCAAAACGTCATCTACTAGTCGAGTCCACTTTCTGATCAACTGCCCGTACTTTCTCGCGTCACTTGGAGAAAACTTAGCTATTGAGTCTTTGGAGTCCTCATTCTGAGTGCAAAGTAGAAGGGACTTTCCGTCTTCAAATAACATGGCGCTCTGCGCATTTGGTTTGACGAAAGACAGACCGTGCTGCGTGAGATTGAAGTCTTTTAACACCGGAATGTAATCAACCATGAGGTGGTAAATTGCATGGGGATTGGTGTAGTAGCCCGGGAACAGCGTCTCTTCGGTGGCAAGCCCGCCGCCGATTTCGTGCCGCCTTTCGACAACCAATGTCTTTAAACCGGCCTTTGCCAGATAAGCTGCAGCAATAAGTCCATTTGGACCGCCTCCGATCACCACTACGTCAAAAGTCGCTTTCTCGGGAAACTCTGGAACTGGCGGGTTTTCCGGTCTAAGGCTGTATTCAACTCTGCTCATTTTGAGGCCCCCTTAATTGCTTTGGTATCGGGCATATACCAAGGAGAGGGATACCACCAGTTACCCGGGTTCGCTATCCCGTCTTCAATAAGTATGTGCATCAGGTTATAAGGAACTGCCATCAAACACAGGCCTCCGGGATGCGAGGTGTGGTTGCATAAGTAAAGACCTTCAATCGGAGTTTTGTATCTGCCGAGTTCCGGTATTGGGCGAGAACCGAACCACTGGTCTTCACTTTGACGAGCCCCATACCAGTTCCCTCCCGACATGCCTGCATTTCTGAACTCTGAGTCATAAGGAGTGTTAAGGAACACATCTACAATGTTGTCTCCGCTCATATTTGGAGCCAAACGCTTAAGCAGTTCCAGTGCTGCTTTGGTTATCTCGTCCTTGTGGCGGTTTATTCCTTCGGGTCCCGTCACGTCATATTGAGGCGGAGGAACTTCCAGATAAATTGGCGAGAGCACGTGATATCCCTCTGGGCACCTGGTTCTGTCGTAGACATCGTGAGTGCAAATCATCATAGTTAGATGCTCAGGAGTCAACTCCGGAGCCTTTTTAGAAGAGTAGGCATCTCTTGTCTGGGTATGGAAAAACTCCATTGAATCTACAGGTGCTGCCACGCAAGAGGGATAAACGGAGTCTGGAAAGAAATCGCTGTTTCCGTGATACTTGGGCAACTCTCGACAAATTACAGAAAGTACAAAAAGACTCCCGCCCTTAAGCGATACATCCTTAACTTTTTGGACAAAGGACGCATCCATGTGGCTCTTGCCGACTAATTTCAAGAATGTTTGTTTAACATCTACCGCTGAAATAACTGCTTTGTTTGCCCATATAGTCTTTTCCGGGAAAGACGCTTCGTCGTTTAGCTGAACCCCGACTGCTCGACCATCTTTGACGATGATCTCGCCGACTTGAGCATTAGTTATTATTCGAGCACCATTTGCAATTGCCGACCTAATGATTGCATGGGCGTATGTGTGCATGCCTCCGCGGGGTGAACCTGATCCGAAACCCACTAGAAGCGTGCCGCCAAGCGATGGCAGCATCATTCCATCCCACGATGGATGAGCTCCACAGTACCAAGCGGCAAAAGCTTCAAAGGCTCTTAGCGGCTCCCAGGGAACAAACTCGTCCAAAAAGTCAATAAAGGACATATCAACCAAGCGATCCGTCCAGAATTGCGGAAGAAGCTGTCTAAAGACTTTCCACCATGGCGCATCTTTGGGTTCAACTTCGTAGTCTGATGGGAACGGAGGAGTCCAAAATAGCGCCCGAAGCAGATCTCTCATCCCATCGTCGCCCATAGAAGCCATGAATATTCCTTCGGCATCAACGGGTTCTGTCCCGGTAAAGCGCCTTAGGCTCTCTAGGCCAACTTCCCGGTTGAACCTGCCGCCGAGATTGGCCGCAACTCCATCCAGTGTCGCCAAACCTGCCATGGACTCGTAGTAGACCATCCTAAAGCCATACTTAGCCAGCTCTAGTTGCTCAAAGCCCGGTGCTGCCGCTCCATAGAGGTAAGTTGCGTGGGGATCAATTCTAAAACCGGGTCTTGCCTCAGTATTTTCTTGACCGCCGCCACACTCACTTCTCTCTTCTAAGACGCAGACCGAGAGACCACATTTCGCCAAATACGCGGCAATAGTGGACCCGTTGTGGCCACCTCCAACGACAACAATGTCAAACCGCTCGTCATGCACGCGCGCCTCAATTCTTGATCGCACGGATCAAAGTTCAGAAAGAACTCCAATTGGACACCAACAAATTGCTGGCACCTTCTCAAAGTCCGTTAGTTTACAAATGCTTGTTAAAAGTAAACTCTCTAACGGCTTGGATAAGTAGGGTCTTAAGTCCCATTGAAGGTTATTTACTTTACAAATTGACGATCGGTGTAAACTCATCTTGTGCCCGGAAATGAGAGGACAAAATCTCCAGAAGCATCAGTAGCTCAGCTGGTGGGAAAGCTCATGGCACCGACACGCACACAACCAGCAAATTCACCAATTCCTAATTCAGGTGATGAGACAAGAGACAGAATGATTGAATCGGCCTTGCTGCTTTTCGGAGAAAATGGCATAGCCAACACCACAATGGAACAAGTTGCAGAGCGCGCAGGAATTTCAAGAGTCTGGTTATACAGGCGCTTTAAGAATAAAGCCGGTCTCGTGCAAGAAGTGGTAGACCGTGAACTCGATAACTACTTTGTAGCCTTGGACGAAGTTTTGGCTCCAATGCCAAATGGAACCGAGGTAATAGTTGAGGCATTCTGTGCTTCTGTCATGTTTTTAAGAAACCACTCGCTTCTCTCGAGTCTGCTTGAAACTGAACCGGAAACGCTTCTCCCAATTCTAACTATTGATTCTGCACCTCTTATGTCCCACGCCGTGGGCATAATGACCCCTTGGCTCGTTGAAAGAGGCAACATTGACAAAAATAGAGCCCCTTTTTTGGCTGAAGCCGTAATCAGGCTACTAACCTCAATAGTGTTGATACCAAGCCACGCTTTGAACTTTGATGATCCTAAAACAATCAGAAAATTTCTCAAGACATCAATGGGCTGGTAGCAACAACACGAAATGTGTGTCTATCTGAATATATAGGCTCAGGGTTAAAAGGAGTAGCTATGCAAAATCAAGAAGCCTTTCAAATGATGCTTGATCATCACGAAGCGTTATTAGAAGGTGCAACTTCTAGAGTATTGATTCTAAATACGTCTGCAGAATCGGGAAGCGGATTTGCCTCTGCAATGGCTGGCGTGGTTAGTTACTTCGCAACCGAAATTATCCCGCATGCAATTGCAGAAGAAGCCACCATCTACCGAGCCGGCCACGAAATAAATGGACTTTCTTCAACCATTGACGGCTTGATCAAAGAGCACAAGCAAATTATTGGTTTCGTAAACGAGCTCGCGGTAGTTTCGGATCCAAAAGAGGCTGCAAGCATTTCCTCCACGCTACTTTCAGTTTTTGAAAATCACGTAGCTGTTGAAAACGGAGAAATCCTTTCCACTCTTGTCAACCAAGCCGATATTTCTCTGGGATCGCTCCTTGAAGAAATGCACAGTGAACTAGCTTTGGCAAATGACGGTGGTTCTTCTGAAAGTGAAAGCTCTTCATTAGCTGAATCACTTTGTGACTTAATTATTGAAGCGACTAAGGTGCTCCAAAAGGCCGGTTCGCCTGACAAGGCGTGCACTATTACTGCCAGTGCATGGTCAACTATTAACAAAGAGGATCCAAAGTTGGCGAATCGATTGAATAATCACTTGCATCGACTTGTGGCCGCCATCAACCGGCAACAAGTTGAACTCGGAGCTACTAAGAGGAAATTTGATACTTCCAACGACATTGAACTTGACGTGAGGCCTCTTGTCCCTGCCAAAAGGCATTCATTAATATTTGAAACTTTTCATAATTTGGAAGTTGGAAGTGCTTTCATTTTAATAAATGATCACGATCCAAAACCATTGAGATATCAATTCGAGGCCGAGCACCCAGGCGAGTTCACTTGGGATGACATTGAGCTGGGTCCAAAAGTGTGGAAAATTAGGATAAGTCGCATCTAGCTTGAATGCTCGTCATTTGTTTCGAGGCTTGCCAAGGTACCAAATATCCCGCCCTGACT
The DNA here is from genome assembly GCA_021777355.1 of Actinomycetes bacterium. Taxonomy (GTDB): domain Bacteria; phylum Actinomycetota; class Acidimicrobiia; order Acidimicrobiales; family JABEUL01; genus JABEUL01. The sequence goes on from JAJYDO010000052.1 coordinate 15,560, forward strand.
CCATGTTCACTCTCTTGGCTTCAACCCATTTTTCGTAGTTAATTCCAAACTTTGGTCCCCTAGAGATGGCCATATCAAAAAGTGACTCGTAGAAATACTCCTCGTTACTGGCTTCTTGGAGACTATAACAAATTTCAGATGCGATAGGGCCTCCGCCCAGACTGCAATTTTTTGCAAATGCCAATACGACCTCAGCCGTTTTTGAAGAGTCAACAGGATCGTAAATCCGACCCCAAGTCAGGAAGTACCTGGCTTCGCCTGTATCAAGAAAAACCCGCACCGCCACAATATCTTCCATCTACTTAGACCGGTGAAGCAACCGGCAAAGATAGTGCTTCGGCCGCACTTTTCAAACGCTGATCATAAACTAAGAAAACTCCGAGTTCTAACTGGAGATTTAATGCTGATGCTAAATGAATAGAGTCAAGTGAACGAACCTCCGGAGGATTTATATAGCCGGCCTGCTTGACTAACATTTCGTCAATTTTTATTAAATTCACAGAATCAAGCAACTTTAGGGCTAACTCAACGTGTAAGTCGTTTCCGCTTCGTCTAACTGATCTTAAAGTCTCGGTGACAAGTAATGTAGAAGAAGCATAATCGGGCCATTTCGACAGTTCTCTTCTCAGAGCGCTAGATTCCCGCTCTTCAATTAGGAGCTTTACAAATGCTGAAGTATCCAAATAAGCAATAGTGCCTCGCATGAATCTATGACTCTAACGAGCGCAACTCTTCAAGAGCATTCGAAGGCAAGTTGCCTGTTACGCTCTTCTTGGGAAGATCTAATTCTTCCAGTAAATCTACAATTGAGGAACTGGCAGCAATTGCCCTTCCTGAGAGGAAAAGCTGTTCCAAGATTGTTGGCCGATAGGGAACGATTTGAGCCACTATGTGTCCATGATCCGTTATATCGACTGTCTCACCAGCCCTAACTCGCTTCATCACGTCACTTGTTTGATTTCTCAGTTCTCTTAGGCCTACAGTGTTGCCACTCATGCATACATTGTAGCACAACTGGGAAATTTCCACAAAATTAAGTGTCTGTTTTCAGACTTAAGCGCGCAATTAGATTTAAATCTAAAAATACTTTTCAAGGCCATTTCAAATCGATCTGGAGGGCAATCCATGATGATTCTTGAATCATATTATTCAAACTATTCATTTGGTTTATTAATTCAAACAAAAGCTTCTAACTCTACATTTTTTGAAAGTTAAGCTAGACGAGTCCCGCCGCTTTGGCAGCTGAAATCCTGTCGTCAAAGCGACGAATCTGGAAAATCCTGTTGTCTTTGACCATGTATACGTGAAACAAGCCAGTGTTCCCTTCATCGGGAGTGCCACTTGGCCAAGTGACGCTTAGCCCACAGAGAATTCCTTTTCTTCCAGTCTTTACTTCGGTGACAAAACCATCAATTCCTTTATCGAGAATCCTCTCAAATGTTGCCAAGACTTCTGTGCTGTTCCGACAACCTCTTTCTGTATTAATGTCGCCCCACGTGACGTCATCGGCGAGAAGCTCGCCAAAGGCCTCCAGATCATGATCCTCAAATGCCTGGCGTACTCGCTCGGCGAGTGGCACTTCGCTTCCGACAGAGTCAGTCATGTCATATGGTAACACTGTCGGTCACGAATCTGTTGGCCCAAAGCAAAACACAATAGAGTCAAACTTTTAGTGGATTTGCGCTGGCTCACTTCTTTTTCTGGCAGCTTGCCAGTTCTTGCCTAATCACAAAATCAAAGTAACTTTCTCCAAAAGCCGCCTATAGACCAGCCACTCCTACTGGTCAAATCCCCAGCTGAAAGGCACTTGCATCGCATTTAGCATATTGATGCTACTTTTTAATATGCTGTGATGCTTCCTATCAGAACGACAGTCAATCTCGACAATGATTTGGTTGATAAAATTCACGAATTAGCATCGTCCCAACGGACATCGTTCAAAAAGGTGTTGAACGAGACAATACGTGCAGGACTTTCAGGAAAGAGAGTCGCTCGCAGGGATTTCCAAGTTAACGCAAAGCCAATGGGGATACGTCCTAGCGTCAACCTTGATAAGGCGCTTTTTCTGGCCGGAGAACTTGAAGATACTGAGTTAATCAGGAAAATTGAGCTTCGTAAGTGAAGCTGATTGACGTAAATCTATTGCTTTATGCCTATGATTCGTCTTCCTTTCGCCACAAAGAGGCACGTGCATTTGTCGAAGAAATCCTTTCGGGAACACAAACCGTTGGACTAACTTGGGTAGTTCTTTTAGCTTTCGTTAGGCTTTCAACCAGGTCGGCTGTCTTTGAAAATCCTTTAACTATTGATGAAGCAATTGGCATAATTCTAAGCTGGCTAGATCAGCCAGTAACTACTGTGGTAAATTCAACTGAGCGTCATATTTTTGTGCTTGGGGAATTATTGGCTCAAGTTGGAACTGGAGGGAATCTGACCACTGACGCGCACTTGGCCGCACTTGCCATAGAACACGGCGCTGAACTTATGTCTTGTGATCCAGATTTCAGCCGTTTTAAAGGTCTTCAGTGGAAAGATCCTCTAAGAGCTCCATAGGGGCCTATAATCTAAACAAAGTTTTTATCCCGCTTTTTAATTCATTCTGAGTTGCTTGAACTAATAGAATATTCGCAGTTCAGTAAATCAGCTGAATTTCTGAACTAATCTTTTTATAACCCCAGGTTCTATCAAAAAGATAAACAACAGCAGCAAAAGCAGTCAATTTACCACTTCTCACTTTTTAGTCAAAACTGTATATAAATAATGAATAATCAAAACTAATGTTGGCGTGAGATGGCCAATAATTAACTTTTTCAAACCTTTTACAATGTCGACATAAGTTCCAGCTCAAGCGGGTCAAAAGCGATACAGTTGCCAGTTTTGGTCAACTTTCATGAGTAAAGTTATTCCGGTTTAAGGCATCTATAGCCAAAGAATTAAGATTTACACCATTAGGTTAAAGTGCATTGCTTTAGCCTTTAATCCCAGGTACCATGAAAATAACTGCCCGTATAGATAATTTCTTAGAAAACAAGCACTTTCTTCTCTCAGACCCTATCGAGATAATAACTGCAAATTCTCTAGTCGAAGTTCCCGGTGCAATACAGGCTGTCGAAAATAGTATGAAAAATGGCGGAAATATCGCACTGGGCTATGTTTCATATGAAGCAGCGGGCGCAATTGACAATGATCAAATTACACTTGAATCAAATATTTCAATGCCTCTGCTTTGGTTTTGCATATTCAAAACACAATTACAAGATACTGGGCCAAATTTACAGCCGATGAAGAACCAAGAACTTGACTGGAAACACGAGTGGGATAAAAGCTCCTACATGGCAAAAGTCTTAGGGATCCAGGATCTAATAAGAGAGGGGTTCACCTACCAAGTAAATCTCACGTCAAGATTACATTCCCGCTTTATAGGAGATCCATTTGAGCTATATTCAGCAATGCTCTCCTCTCAAACCGGAAGTCATTCGTTTTATATCGAAAGCGATGACTGGGCAGTAATCTGTGCCTCCCCTGAACTTTTCTTCAAAGCTGAAAATGGCTTAATTAAGTGCAAACCCATGAAGGGTACAAGAAGCCGGGGGAGATATAGCCTTGAGGACTTATCTTTACGAGATGAACTGATAAATAGCGAGAAAGATAGGGCCGAGAATCTAATGATTGTCGATCTCATCAGAAATGATCTTGGCAAAGTATCCGAGTTCGGCACTGTGGAAGTTGAGAGCGCTTTTGACATCGAGCAATACCCTACTTTATGGCAGATGACTTCAACTGTAAAAGGACAGCTTCGAGCGAACACTGACTTGCTTGATATATTCAAAGCGCTTTTCCCTTGCGGTTCAGTAACGGGCGTGCCAAAGGTCTCGACCATGGAGATTATTACTCGTTTTGAAGACTCCCCCCGCGGCATCTACTGTGGGGCAATCGGGTGGATCCGTTATAAGAATTCACAGCTGTGTGCTGATTTTGGGGTAGCCATACGGTGTGCAACATTAGATAAAAATACACGAACTCTTTCCTACGGAGCAGGCGGAGGAATCACTTCTGGATCGGAACCCGAATCGGAATGGGAAGAGCTTTTGGCAAAAACGAGTATCTTGACTGGCCGGAAGGTCCCGGATGGGCTATTGGAGACTATGTATTTCTCCCCGCAGACTGGGATCAAGAATTTAGAGAGACATTTAAAACGGATGCAGGCTTCAGCAAAGTATTTTGGCTTCGATTTTGACTTAACAACAGTGAGAGAAAACCTGAGGGAAACTTCAAGTAGCGTCAAAAATTTTTCTCGGCTTCGACTAATTCTTCGAGCATCATCAGAAGTGAATATTGAATATCTGGATTTTGACGAGATAGATAGAACTCAGGTGACTTTGGCTCTTTGTCCAAAGAGAGTAAATGCCGAAAATGTATTTTTGTTCCACAAGGTTGCTGACAGATCATATTACAGAGATATGCGAGATCGAATAAAGGGAGTTTACGATGTAATTCTTGCAAATGAGCGAGATGAGATCACCGAAACTACTACGGCCAATCTGGCTTTGAAATTTGAGGGGAAGTGGTGGACTCCCGCTATATCTTCAGGCCTATTACCGGGCATTGAAAGAGAAGTGCTCTTAGAGTCAGGTGAATTGGACGAACGCGTAATTAAAGTCGACGAACTATCAGAGGCCCAAGAAATTGCAGTAATGAACTCGCTAAGGGGATTTATCCCGGCAAAATTTATCTCTAACCCTATTTGAATTTCTAACTTGACTAAGCTTTATTTTTAAATCACGACGGGCTATAGATTGCCCAGAGTTCTTCGAACAATATCGAAAGTTTGCCCGTTTAGTTTCCACCACATCCACTTTCCTCTTTTTTCACCCACTATCAACCCAGATTCCACTAATACCTTTGTGTGGTGGCTTATGGTGGGTTGACTTTTATTCAGCGGTCCTTCTAATTCACATGAGCATATTTCGCCTCGCTCAGATAACAGTTGCAAAAGCTGTAGCCTAACGGGATCCCCTAAGGCGGCAAAACACTTCGCGACTAGGTCAATCTGGGATTTATTCAAATTCAACTCATTGGCTGATGACGTCTTGGAAGTGACCACGTAAAAAAGGTTACAGCTTTTTCCTGGCAAATTAATGATTATATTTATATATTGACATATATCAATATATGTGAAATACTTGGATACTCAATGAATCTGACGCAAGAAACGCCAAAAAAGACCAAACTTGACCTAGTCGATACAATGCTGCCTGTTTTTATCGGGATTTCTATGGCTGCAGGTATTTTGATAGGTCACGTCTTTACCCATCTTGGAAGTTTTCTCTCCAAAATCGAGATTTCCGGGACCAGTCTTCCAATTGCTGTCGGCCTTTTGATAATGATGTATCCGGTTTTAGCAAAGGTCAAATATAAGAGATCTTTCGACTTAGCCAGAGACAAGAAGTTACTAATCACTTCACTTATTCTCAACTGGATTGTGGGACCGGCAGTCATGTTTATTTTGGCCTGGGTATTTCTGCCTAATAACCCGCCTTTAAGAAATGGGTTAATTCTCGTCGGACTCGCCAGATGTATTGCCATGGTCATGATTTGGACAGAACTCGCTAACGGTGATATTGATTTAGGAGCAGTACTGGTCGCAATCAATGCATTTTTCCAAGTCATTGCTTATAGTGCTCTCGCATATTTGTACCTGACTTTGATTCCCGAATGGCTGAACCTAGGCAAGTCTCAAGTAAATGTCTCTTTCGTATCCATTGCCTTAAATGTTGGAATTTATCTTGGGATTCCACTGGTGGCAGGATTCTCAACTCGCTATTTTGGTGAAAAACAATGGGGAAACGATAAATATGAAAATAAAATCATGCCAAAGCTGGGACGGCTTTCTCTTTATGGACTGCTTTTTACAATATTTATTTTATTTGCACTTCAAGGAAAGGCAATTACTTCAAAGCCATCTCAAGTTGGACTTGTTGCGATCCCGCTTATTTTTTATTTCGGGATAATGTGGTTCGGCTCATACGCCATTGGCCGGGAGATGCGTTTTCCCTACCCAAAAGCAACTTCGCTCGCATTTAGTGCAGCCGGAAACAACTTTGAATTAGCAATAGCAGTTGCAATAGCTACATTTGGAATTTCCTCAGGCGAAGCCTTGGCAACAGTTGTTGGACCCTTGGTTGAGGTTCCTGTTCTACTGGGTTTCGTCACGGTAGCGCTTTACTGGGAAAAGAAAATACATGCAAGGGAAAGTTGAGATGTTAAGTGAATGAAAACAAAGTTAGCTCAATTCTTTTTGCCTGCGTCCATAATGCCGCGAGAAGTGTAGCTGCAAAGGCATTGGCTCAATACTACGCAAGTAGCCAAGTGTCAATTCAATCGGGCGGATCGGAACCAGGTTCAGCGGTTAACGAAGTGGTTTGCCAAGTCTTGGAAGACTTAGGTGTTGATACCACAAGTGAAAAACCAAAGTTGCTCACACCGGAAATGGTAAAAGAAGTAGATGTGGTAGTAACTATGGGATGCGGGGAAACTTGCCCAATATTTTCCGGAAAGCAATATTTTGACTGGACAATTGAAGACCCCGCTGGCCAAAGCTACGAGAAAGTGTACGACATAGTTAGGGATATAGACCATAGGGTGAGAGGCTTGCTAAAAGATTTACAAGTTGATATTGGGAAGTCGTTGTTCAACAGCAATCCAAATTGACACATCTTATGGAACCAGTTTGATTTGGGATGTTTAGAGTACCCGGCAATGTTTAAACATTGACATCGGCGTGGATACAACCCCCAATAGCACTTTTTAATCGTTATGGGAAAACTTAGTCCAATTAATTACGGGCGACGGAGAAAAAGTGACGTGGCAATAATGGAATTAATTTGGTTAATGCAACTGATCTGAAGTTGATCGAAACCCGGGCATTTCCATTCAGTTGATCTACAAATATAGACAAAAGCCTGTGATCGGATTTTTTTTCAATTGATATCTGACGATCCAAGGTGCCGTTTTTTAAGAAAACTACGCAAATGAATTTGCTTCCTCTTTTGCGAGATCAACCCTCTCGGTTCATGAACATTGGATTAGATCCAAAGAATCATAAATTTTCCGGTAATTGCACGCATATTTTACTCGGCATCCGCTAAATCTATCTATATAGTATTTTTGATCTTATGCGCGCTTTCAGGTTTAAGTGTAGAGTATGAAGAATCCAACAACGTTCAAATATTTAAGGGACTTGTGACGCTTTCGGGGGTAAGAATTCATAGTTTCTAGTTTTAGTAAACGCACGCTATTTACATAACTAATCTTGTTTTATTAGCACTAAGTAGAAAGGCAAATAACGTGCGCATTACTAGA